>NZ_JZIR02000164.1:0-1786 GCF_000961955.2 Hymenobacter sp. AT01-02 | reverse complement strand
CTTCTGCAGCATAATACGCTCCAGGGTGCCGTTGTAGGCCACCGCGGTATTCTGGAAATACGTGGCCGGTACTACTGCACCCCACTGCTCTATGGCAGCGCGCACGCCCCGCTCGTAGTGGGGGCGAGCATCGGTGGCGATATAGCCCCGCTGAGCAGCCTCAGCCTTAATGAACTCTACTTCGGCGTAGGTCATCAGCACCGAGGGCATGGGGGCGGCTACGGTGGCCGTTACCAGGGCAATGTTGAAGTTGGAGGGTACGTACTGAAATTGCGCATCACTACCGCCATAAGCACTCGGAATGCCCTTATAGCCGATGGTGCTCCGCCCGTCCTTGGTGCGGGCCTGGGTGTTGAACTTGGCTAGGCGGGGGTCGCTCCACGTATTCAGGTTGTCAATAAAGAACTCGGCGGCGGCCCGGCCCGTGGTAAAGTCGATGGCCCTACCCCAAGGGGAGATATTGGGCGCAATACCCGTAATCTTCAGCACGGCCGACTCACTATTTTGCGTGAATACCGGATACTTGGTTGGGTCATTGATCATGGCCGCCAGCCGGGTAGCGGTGTTCATCTCCGGCCGCTTGGAAAGGCGCAACAGCAAGCGCATTCGGAGGGAATTGCAGAACCGGCGCCAGCTAGCCACGTTGTTCTCATAAAGCAAATCGGAGCCGTAGCTCATCGGCTTACTCGTGTCGAAAAGGCGGTTGGCTTCCTCCAGGTCGGCAAGCAGCTGCGAGTAGATTTCCTGTTGCGCATCGAACTTGGGGTACAGCACTCCGGCCTCGCCCTGGCTGGCTTCGGTCATGGGCACATCGCCAAAGCAGTCGGTAAGGTTAGAATACACCCAAGCGTTAAGCGTCATAGCTACGGCCTGGTAGTTAGGGTCTTGAGCGGCTACGGCGGCGGCGCGCATCTCCCGAATATTGGCCAGCCAGCGGTAGTACGTGGTCCAGGTAGAATTGCCGGCGCCTTCACTCACCACGTAGCGGTGCACGCCCCCCGATACGCTTGGGAAAGGCAAGGCCACCTGCATAATATCGAAGGTAAACGCCTCGGCCCGGCTAGTGTTGAAGGCGGCCAACTCGTACACAGTGGGGTTTAGCAGCGTGCCCGGGCTTATTCTCTCAATGCGGTTAGGGTCGGTGTTGAGTTCTTCAAACCCATCGGTGCACGAACTCAGGCTGCCGCCCAAACCCAGGAGCAGGAGTGCTAGGTATTTTTTCATTGCAAAGTCAGAATCAGTAAGGGGTAGCCAGCGTCAGGGCAAGCGCTTGCGAGTGCTCAGGTTCCTGCTTTCCTCTCGGCTATAGTTGCAGGGTGATGTTTACACCCATGGTGCGCGTAGAGGGTAGCTGGCCAATTTCCACACCGGGCAGAATGGTACCGCCGTTCAGGGCCGCCGTCTCCGGGTCGAACATGGGAAACTTGGTCCACATGGCTAGGTCACGACCGTAGAGGCCGATGGTAGCGCCAGTGAAGGCTTTGGTGCGGGAAAGCAGGGCGGCAGGCAGGTTAAACTCAATGCGCGCTTCGCGCAGCTTCAGGTAGGAAGCATCAAACGAATTGCTCTCGATGTTGGCGCGGCGGTAGTACTCGGCGTAATAAGCAGCCGGAATGACCTTGGTGGTGTTCGGTGAGTAGGTACCATCGGCATTTGCCACTACCCCGTCGCCGATGATGTAGCCTTCCTCGCGCCCCGGCAGGGTAGACTTTCAGCTTACCCTGCTCGCTCATTTTGTGGTGCGTCTGCGAGTAAATAATGCCGCCATACTGCCGTCGAACAGCAC
>NZ_JZIR02000163.1:0-6317 GCF_000961955.2 Hymenobacter sp. AT01-02 | reverse complement strand
ACCTGCCGGTCATCATCCTGCCTCACGGCGGGCCCTGGGGGCGCGACGCGTACGGCTTCAACGCTATGCATCAGTTTCTGGCCAACCGCAGCTACGCTGTGCTTTCGCCCAATTTCCGCGCCAGCACTGGCTATGGCAAGCAGTTCCTGAACTCCGGCAACGGCGAATGGGGCCACAAAATGCAGGACGACCTGACCTAGGGCGTAAAATACCTCGTGGCCCAAGGCATTGCTGACCCCAAGCGTGTGGGCATCATGGGCGCCTCGTATGGTGGCTACGCCACACTGGCCGGCGTGGCCTTCACCCCCGACGTGTATACTGCCGCCGTGGCTGTTGTGGCGCCGTCCAACCTGACAACCTTGCTCAACGCCATTCCGCTGTATTGGGAGGCCGAGCGCAAGCAGATGTACGCCCGCATGGCCGACCCCGGCACGCCGTAAGGCCGCGCCGCCCTGGCCCGCATGTCGCCACTCAACGCGGCCGATAAAATTAAAACCCCGCTCCTAGTGGTGCAGGGCGCCAACGACCCGCGCGTGAACAAGGCCGAGGCCGACCAAATAGTGGTAGCCCTGCGCAACCGTAACTACCCCGTGCAGTACATCTGCGCGCCCGATGAAGGCCACGGTTTCGCCCGCCCCGTCAACAACATGGCCATGTTTGCTGCCTCCGAGAAATTCCTGGCCGGTCAACTCCACGGCCGCTACCAGGAAAGCATGAGCCCGGCGGTAGCCAAGCGCCTGCAGGAAATCACCGTCGACCCAAAAACCGTACAGTTGGGGGCAACGAATGGGCAGTAGGTGACAGTTGATTTCCAATAAAAAAGCCTTGCCTAGTTTATCCTTACCCAAAGCCAGAAGGGCCAGAAAGGCCTCCGAGTACTGGAGGGCATTTACGCAGCCACTCAAAGTGGGCAGAAGGTAGCTCTGCGGTAGAATGCACCGCCTCCTCATCTAAAAAATGACAACTACTATTAAAACTAGTTTTACAACTATATCTACAACTATTTAGAGTTGTACGCATCACTGCCAATACCGTCACGGGGGCAAAGAACGGAAGGGTGGGGATAGGTAGATTTTATATTCTCACTCCCGGCTGAGTCTCCCAAGATGCTGCTTCCTGTAGCTGCTCAGAAGCTGGTCTGATTAACCTGCTACACTGGCCTACTGTGCCGTAGTAGCTCTGGATGCAGCTGGCCACTAACTGTTACGCTACTACCTGCCCATCCATTCAAACCGAAGCCTACCCGAACGTGCCATGGCAACTGCCCAAGGCGCGTACGGGTAGCTTCGGTTTGAACATAGCTAGGTCGCTACATCCGGTTCTGGCTGGGGTTACTACAGCTGGATGCCCTGCGCCTGCATTTGCTTTTCTTGCGCGGCATGATTCGCGAGGAACTGCGCGTGTTGCGCTGCTGTACGCTCGGTACCCATGCTAGCTAACTGTTGCCGCAACTCAGTCGCGGGCAGGTCGGCACCGTAGCAGGGCGTACCGGGTTGCTGCCGCCAGGATTCGTGCAGGTTGCCGTTGTCTACGGCATCAAAGCCCAGTTCATCAACAAGAGCCATCACTCTCTGCTTGGCTTCGCCTTCGCCAGCCACGGGCAAGGCGATGCGGCCGGGCGTACCGGCGGGCTGCCCCGCGTTTTCGAGGTGGTCTGCGTAGATGTTGTTGAACACCTTCACCACCGGCCGGCCTAGGTGCTGCTGCACCCATTCACTTTCCGTCAGGTCTCCGCTTTCCAGCTCCGGCAGGTGGCCGTCGCGCAGCAAGGGGTAGTAATTGCTCGTGTCAATTACGGGCACGTCGGCGGATACCCCTTCAAATAAGTCCTGGGGCAGCTTGGGGATGTTTTTCAGAGGAATGGTTACCACGATCAGCTCGCCCTGGCGCGCCGCTTCCTGTACAGTAACGGGGGGTGGCGCCCGTGCGTTGGGCTACATCAGTGAGCGTTTCGGGGCCGCGTGAGTTGGCGATGTAGACTGTGTGGCCAAGGCTGGTGAGCCGTACGGCGAGGGCACTGCCGATGTGGCCGGCGCCAATGATTCCAATAGTCATGGGGAGTGGAAGTAGTGAACAGGGATAAGCAGCTACCGTGCGCAACTGCCTTATTCCATACCAGCCAGCCGGCAGATTGTTTGCTCTGGCGCTATCAGGCAGCGCATGCAAGCCTATACTGCCACCACGTAAGGACCGCACCGACGACCAATGGCTGTCATGTAGCAAAGAAGGACAGACGAGCGGCGCTGCAACCAGTGCCCCGAACAGCCTCAAGCATAGCTTGCCCTGTTAAGTCCCCAAAACGGCGGCTTACCTTTCCCTAATTAAGCGGTATAGCTGCTCACGGTACGTCTCGCTGATGGGCACTTGCTTGTCCCCGATGTAGAGGGTATTGCCATCCACCAGTTGAATCTTGTCGAGCGAGACGATGTAGGACTTGTGCACGCGCAGGAAGGGTGGCTGCGGCAGCGTATCGGCCAGCTCCTTAAGGGTCTGATAGGTGATCAGGCGCTGCCCTGGCAAATAAAGAGAAACGTAATTACTCAGCCCCTCAATGTAGAGAATGTCGGCGTAGCTGACGCGCACGTACTTATGTTTAGTATCACCTTTAATGAAGAGGTAGGCCGGAGGCGCAGGCACAGACGGGGGAAGCACAGCTGCTGCGGGCGCGGGGGAAAGAAGGCCTAAAGCCTTCTGGGCTGCTTTGAGAAAGCGCTCAAACGCAATGGGCTTGAGCAGGTAATCCACCACGTCGTTCTCGTAGCCTTCCAGTGCGTACTCGGGGTAGGCAGTGGTGAGTACGACCTTGCATTTTGTCCCGCTGAGCTTGAGAAATTGTAGCCCCGTCAGCTTGGGCATCTGAATGTCCAGAAAGACTACGTCCACGCTACCCTGCTGCACCAGCGTCAGCGCTTCAATGGGGTTCGTTGTGGTACCCACCAGCGTTAGGTAAGGCACTTGGCTGATGTAGTCGGCCAGGATGGCGAGGGCGGGCGCTTCGTCATCCACAACCAGGCAGCGAATCATAGGCAGTAGTAAGGCCCCGAGGGCCATATAAAAAGGGCCACCTTAGCAAGCAACCCGCAGTAAGGTAGTAAACTGCCCCCTTTCGGTGGCAATGTGCAACTGGTGACGGCCCGGATAAGATAGCGCCAGCCGCCGCCGCAGATTGGGTAGCCCAATGCCGCTGCTTGTGTCCTTCTGCTGGTCGCTAATGCGGTTTTCAACCTGAAAAACAACTTCCTGCGCGGCCACATGGAGCTGCAGGCGCACCGGGTGGGCCGGGTCATCGAGCACCCCATGCTTCAGAGCATTTTCCACGAAGGGAATCAGCACCAAGGGCGCAATCTGGCGGCCCGCGGGCTCGCCCGTAATGGTAAAGTCGACGAACAGCTGATCGGGAAAGCGCAGGCGGTACAGGGCCAGGTAGTGCTGCACGTACTCAATTTCCTGGGTCAATGCTACCTGATCGATGGCCGTCTCGTGCAGCATATAGCGCATCAGCTCGGCCAGCTTGAGCAGGGCACTCGCCAGCGGCTTGGACACGGGGTAGGCCATGCCGTAAAGTAGGTTAAGCGTGTTGAAGAGAAAGTGCGGATTGATCTGCGCTTGCAGGAACGCTGTTTCGGCGGCGCGCTTTTCTTCCCGAAGCTGCTGGTTTTCGCGCTCTTGGTGCAGGTTCCTCTCGCTCGCCCACAGAGCGGCACTAAACCACAGGGTAGGAATCGACCAAAAAAAGTTGTCTGCTACGTAATGCTGGATGGTGGTGCCTGGCGTGTAGTTATGAAACCCCAGCAGGGCCGGGAACAGCACTTCCTCAATACTGGCGCGCAGCCCAGCAAACAAGAGCACGGCCACGCCCAAGCCCACTGCCAGGTGCGGTAGCCGATTGACGCGTAGAAAACGGGGATACACCACCAAGTAGCAAAAGTAGAACACGACGGCCCGCACGACCCAGAAGGAAGTGAGCAGCCATAGACTTTGCTGCAGAGGTACTCTGTGGGGTTTAATGGCGCCACTATAGTCCCAGAATTCATCAATACAGGAGTAGACGTAGAAGGCTACCCAGGCCAGCACATGCCAGCGGATCGTGCTCTTTTTCATGGCGGGAATGACGAGAGAAACTTAGCGCGCTTCCTGCCGCTGCACCCGGCCGCCGCTACTCACGCGGCTGCTCAGCTGCGGGTTGCCCAGCACCGTTAGCTGGCCACCACTGCTGGCGTGGGCCTGTAAGTAGGTGGAGACCCTGACCCGGCCGCGGCTGCCACTGCTGAGCGTAGCCGTGCACGTCTCGACAGCCAATGCTTCGGCTTGTACATGCCCGCCGCTACTAAGCATCAGCCGGTAGTAGGGGCAGGTGCCCGCTACCGTAAGGCTGCCCGCGCTAGCCCCCGTTGACTGGAGCGTATCGGCAAGCAACTGGTGCAGCACTACCCGACCGGAGCTGGCCGTGCCCGCACTAACCCTTCTGGCCTGCACTTGCCCTAGCATCAGGAGCCCCGAACTATTAGCTTCTAGCCACAGCTGCTTCACTCGCAAGGTATCGGCGTGCAAGCGGCTGCCATTGGCCACGTAGAGACTGCGAACAGTGGGCATGGTAATATGCACGGTCACCTTCCCGAGAGGCGACTGGTTGCTCCGCCCGGCATCGGCGGTCCGGTCGCGAATGCGCAACTCGTCGTGGTCAACGTGGGTTTCCAGGCGGGCCAGGTCCTTGGGGGCGGCTTCCACCCGAACTTGCTGCGGGCTTCCTTGGTGCAGGAGCACCGTGATGGGTGCAGCCACCGCCACGTGGGTAAATGCGGCGACGTCGCGCGTATCGGGAGGCGTGATGCCGGCAGATGGAGTTGTAGGCAACAGTTGAAGCAGGAGTAGAAGAATAGCAGTCATAGGGGATATAAAGAAGCAGGTGGAAGACGCGTCAAACCTATCCATCCTCGGCAACGGCCGCCACTTTTTTATACCACTGCCCGAAAATGGGGTGTGAAACCGGAAAAAGGCTCTCACTTGATTTGACAGCCCATTTCCGGGCAGTGGAATAACTTTTTTGGGTAGGGGAGGCCCGCGGCACACTTTCGCCCCGTCCTCCAGCTTCTCCTGCCTTATGAAATGTTATACTCTCTTTACTGCCCTTAGCGTCTTGCTGCTCAGCGGCCAAACCCGCGCCCAACAACCGGTTGCCGTGACAGGCACGGTGCACAACGCAACGGGTGAGCCATTGGCCTTCGCCACGGTCGTGTTGGTGCACCTACCCGATTCGGCGGCAACGGCCACGCAAACGACGAATGAGCTAGGCTCGTATGACTTTGCGCGGGTTGCGGCCGGGCGCTACTGCCTGAAAGCCCAGCTGCTGAGTTACCGACCCGCCCGCAGTGCACCCTTTGAGGTGGCCAACCGGTCGATACTCATGCCCCGGCTGCTGCTCATGCCCCTTTCTACCACGTTGCAGGGCGTGACGGTGCAGGGCCGGCTGCCGGCTCTGGAGCAGCTCGCCGACCGCACCGTGTTGCACGTGGACCGCCTGAACACGGCCGGAGACAATGCGCTGGAGGTACTGCGCAAAGCGCCCGGCGTGCAGCTTGACAAGGATGAGAACATCGTGTACCGCGGCAGTACCGGCCTGACGGTGCTGCTGGACGGGAAGCTTACCTACCTGAACGGGGAAGATCTCAAGGCCTACCTCAAGTCGCTCCCTGCTTCTGCCATCAGCCAAGTAGAGTTGCTACCTAACCCACCGGCCTCCCTTGATGCGGCCGGCACGGCCGGGGTGCTCAACATCCGGCTTAAACGCACCCAGCGGCCGGGGCTGAGCGGCACGGCAACGCTGGCGGGCGGCTACGGCCGCTACGAAAAGGCCTCAGGCAGCACCAACCTGCACTACAACGTGGGCCGGGTGCGGCTGTTTACTCGCCTGAGCGCCGGGCGCTACAACTCCTACAACCGCTTGGTGCAGATGCGCCATATCCGCGACACGGTGTATCGGCAGGTGAACTACTGGCATCCGCTAGGGCACGCGCTCAACTTCGCGGCGGGCGTCGAGGTGCCCCTTACTCCCCGGCAGACCCTGGGTGGCAGGTGCGCGGCAGCCGCTACGCCCAAACGGCCCCAACCACGAGTACAACTACCCTCACGGATGCGGCCGGCCGCCCGGTCGGGCGCTTGCAAATGGATAACCCCAAAGCCTCCCGTTCCGACAACGTGGGCGTCAACCTCAACTACCGCTTCACCCTCGACAGCCTGGGCCGCCGAGCTGAGCGCCGATGCGACTACGTTCGCTACCCCTTCTACCGCCGACCAAATCTTCGCCAATTTAGCCTTCT
>NZ_JZIR02000162.1:0-1408 GCF_000961955.2 Hymenobacter sp. AT01-02 | reverse complement strand
CAACTGCATGTACCCGAGCTGGGCCTGAGCCGTAAGGTAGTAGTAAAATAAACCTAGCTCGTTTTGCAGCTTATAGAAAAGCCCCGCTGAAATATTTCAGCGGGGCTTTTCTATGCATGCTACTGATAAGTCGGCTTAATGACCTACCGTTGCATCTTTCATATCATCTAAAATCTTAGCTATTTCTGCTTTTTCCTTGGCCCCGAGGTTATTGGCGGCCATAGAGGCATCGGCAGCTTGGCGCCATACCGACCACTCTTTCTCGGTAATCATCATGCCTTTGTGAGCCGAGAGCATGGTCATGCCGGTGTACTTCAGTGGGCCGCCGGTAGCTTCGCCTATTTGGTTGATGAAGTTGTTACGCAAGCGGGCCAAACGGGCAGGCTTGTCGGGGTCGGTGAGCAAGGGAGTATGGGTGCGTAGCATAGAAGAATTTTGCGCGCTAGCTTCGGCCGCTACGTTAGCCATCAGCACGTCAACGAATCCTTCTACCCCTTTGAGGCCGCCCATCCGCTCGTATAGGGTGGGCTCTGGCTTTGGCTCATCTTCTTTCGAGCCGCAAGCTGTAGTGAAAAACAGCGTGCTGCTCAGGAGCAATGCCGCAGCAAAGTTGAGTCGAGGTAGGTGCATAGGGTAAAGGGTGAGTGAATGAAAAGAGAATAGGTAATGATGTAAGCCGAAAGGAAGTCGAGTGCCGGTATGAGTTGGTCAGACGGTAATGAAAAGACGCCGCAAATTGAACGCGAACCGAATCCGGTCCAGGGTTTCTAGGTAGCTAGCGGGCACCGGACACTGACGGCCAGAAGGAGCCTGGGCCACTGTAATCGGGCGCGTCACCCGGAAAGCTCCACCCACCGACAGTACTCGCTCTATCTCTTGCTCCGAAACATCGGCTTCATGGAAAAGCACGGTAGCAACCTGCGTATGGGCGTTGATAACGCACGCCGCTACCCCCGGCACAGCTGCTACCTGCTGCTGCGAGGTGGCTACCTGAGCAGGCGTATGTAATCCTTCAACCTGCAACTGAAGTATAGTTACGGGCTGCACATACTGATGAAGCGCCGGTTCCTCCCAGCTTCCCCAGATGAGCAGCAACACCAGCAGAAGTAGGCTGGCTTGTAGAAAACGTTTGCCTTTCACAGTACTGAATAACATAATGCCCCGAGTAAGCGCCTAGGATGAGGCGTACCTACTTCAGCGTGACTTTACCCCGGATTTCACCACCTGGATAGGCGGTAGTGTGCAGGTTCACGTAGGTTTGGCCACCCAGCAGCAAGGCCGCATCAGCCTCTGAAAGCGTGGAAGTGCCGGTGATAGGCGAAGAGGCGACGTTCTGGAAAGCCAGGAAGGGGTCGCCAGTAGTGCCAGCTGCCCCCCGATGGATATGCCCCATGGTTGGAGCAATGCC
>NZ_JZIR02000161.1:0-3234 GCF_000961955.2 Hymenobacter sp. AT01-02 | reverse complement strand
AGGCTCGGGGTGGGCCTAGCGGCTGCAACGCGCGCAACCGGTCAGTCCAAGCTTCGTCTTCTTCCGGAAGGGGAGGTAAGGCAGACATGCGGAATTCAAACTAAGTGAGGATGAAGAAACTGGTGCAGACGTTGCCGGGCTCGAAACAAGAGCGACTCCACAGCCGACACGCTAGTGCCTAACACAGCAGCTATTTCTTCGTAGCTCAGCTCCTGCTCGTGGCGCAGGGTGAAGGCTACCTGCTGGGACTCGGGCAGGCGGGCAATGGCGTCGAGCAGTTGCTGCTGCTGCTGCTGGCCTTCCAGTAGAGCCTGCGGGTGTTGATGATCGGGCGGCTCGTGCAGCACCTCGTGGTTAATTCCCAGTAGGTTGGTTAGCAGGGCAAAGCGCTTTTTGGTCCGGTTCTTCCGCTGCTGTTTTAGGGCTCGCGAGGTAGCGAGACGGTAGAGCCAAGTGCTGAGAGCGGCCTCGCCCCGAAACCGGTCAATGGTCTGGTAGACTTCTACAAATACTTCCTGGGCTACATCTTCGGCCTCCTCGGGGGAGCGCAGCAAGCTCAGGGCCGTACGGTACACAGGCCCCTGGTAGCGTTCAACCAGCGTACGAAAGGCCGCCGCACTGCCGGCCTGGAATTGGGCCACCAGCTCGGCGTCGGTAGGGGAGGAACTCACGCGTAAATCGACTGAAGGACCATAGATCGGCAGGGGCGGCGCGAAGCAAAGGGCTTCGCGTGCAGTATATATTACATCACGAAAGCCTAGTATTCATTGCTGCCTGCTGGCAAAGAACCTACTACTCGCTCAGGTGGCAAGGGATCATCCAAGTCGCGCGGGGCATAGCCGTACGGATTCTTTGAGTCCTTGCCAGCATGCCACAATACCCACAAACCCACCAGAATCGGCGGCAAGCTGAGTAGTTGGCCCTGATTGAGCAGGTTGTCATGCTCAAACGCAACTTGGGCTTCCTTTAGAAACTCGCCCAGGAAGCGCTGCGTGAACAGCAACACTAGAAACAGGCCAAGTAGGAGCCCGCGCGGGGTACGCTCTTTGGTACGGTGCCAGCAATAATAGAGGAGCGACACCAATAGCAGGCAGTACAGCGCCTCGTAGAGTTGTGTGGGGTGGCGCGGCACGGCCATCAGCGAGTACAGACCAATGGGGGCGTCGGCGGGTAGTACCTGGTGGCTTACGTCGCCACTTGGCAGGCGCACGGGGTGGGCAACCTGCACCGCCCCGGCGGGCAGCGGGTGGGTAGCAGGCAGCAAGTGCTGGGTGTCGCGCGGAAACACCACAGCCCAGGGCACGGTAGTGGGGTAGCCGCCAATCTCGGAGTTCATGAAATTGCCCAGGCGGATGAGGGCGCCGCCGATGCAGACCACTAGCACGATGCGGTCGAGCACCCAGAGGGTATCAAACTTATTGTTGCGGGCAAATAGCCAGCAGGCCAGCGGAATGCCCAAGGTAGCCCCGTGTGAAGCCAGCCCACCGTGCCAGATTTTAACTGCTTCCAGTGGGTCTTTCAGCAGCAGGTCGGCTCATAAAAGAAGATGTGGCCCAGGCGCGCACCCACTACTGTGCCCACTAGCACGTAGATAGTCAAGACATCCACCCAACGCGGCGACACGTGCTCGCTCCGGAAAATGTACTGAAACACAGGCGTACCCACGACAAAGCCCAGCATGAATAAGAGCCCGTACCAGCGGAGCGTGAGTGGGCCAACAGAGGTAATGACGGGGTCTAAGTTCCAAACCAGGTAAGCAAGTAGGGAAGTCATGGGCAAGAGGATGAAGGTAACTTTAAGCAGCAGAAGCCGAACCAGAAAAGGGCCAACTACTACTTAGGTCCCAGTCCCCGCAGAAACTTGCGGGGGCTCCTACCTTTTATTTCTGGGGCTCCCTTTTCACCCGCTAGCTATTGCGCACCTCCCTTGATATTAACGGTCGGTAGGGACCTGAAACTCCTATTCGGACTTGTGCTGCCTCAGCTAAGCAATCCTTTAGGCTTACTAGCAGCTCCCTACGGGCTTCCCGCTAACCACGGGCTACTGCTGCAAGGCTTGCTCAATGGCTGCCACGGTGGCCGTTCCTGCCGAAGGACGCGGAGCGCTGGTCAGGCGAATACGGCCCTGACGATCCAGCAACAAATAAGAGGGGTATTCTACCACATTATAGGCAGTGGGCACGATGGCATCTGGGCTTCGCAGCTGTACTTGCCCAAGGGCCGTCAACTGCTCGGTAGCGAGTACGCGCTGCCATTTCTGCTCCGCATCGTTCACCGCAATGGACACAAACACCACGTCGCGGCCCGCAAACTGGCGGGCAAGCTGGGCACTGGCCGGTAGTTCTTGCCGGCAGGGCGCGCACCACGTTCCCCAAAAGTCGAGGTAGACCACTTTCCCCCGAAAGTCCGTCAGTGACACCGGGCGGCCTTCGTGGTTCAAGAGCGTGAACGACGGGGCCAGCTGACCGGGTTGCAGGTGCCGTAGGTCCCGCAAAAATTGCCTGAGGTTACGGCTGAGCAGCGTATCCCGGTTCTGGGCCTGAAAGGTAGGGTAGGCCGCCATCACTCCCGTCAGGTTGTCGGGCAATTGAAAAGTGAATAGCTGATATAAAGCCCAGTCACGGGCCCGGTTCGGCCCGAAGTCAGCCGTGGCTAGGGCATAGAGCCGGGCGGCTTCGGCGGGGTCGGCGCGCAGTGGGCCATCGGGTAGCAGCCGCCCGCCATAGGCAGTGAGCATGCGTAGCACGGTTCGCGCGTCACCTGTTCGTCTAGCTGCTGGCGGGGCAGTTGGCGCAGGAAGTCATAATACTCTGCCGGCAATATAGCCGCTTGCTTGGCGACCGTGCGGTGGTAGCCGGGATAGTCGAGCAACAGACGGGCCCACTCCAGATCAATATCTAGGGCCGCTTGGCGCTGAAAGGCCGAGGGAAGCGCGTTAGTGACCTGGTAGCGCGCTAGGAAGGCGTGTTGCTGCTGGCGAAACGCGTCGGCCAGGTGCCGCATCTGCGCGGGCGTCGTTGCTGGGGTGCGCTGGCGCTCCGGCGACGCAGCAGTGGGCGCGGCCTGAAAGCGCCACAGAACCTGGCTAAGTAATTATTGGCAGCGGCCCCGCGGCCGGTGTAGCGCACAGTTTCGTCGAAGTGGGCAAAGTCCAGGGTAAGGTCGACGGACTGTCGCCCGGACTCAGGTAGAGCGGGGTGCGCTGACGGGCATACGAGAGCGAGGCTGAGGTAGC
>NZ_JZIR02000160.1:0-3736 GCF_000961955.2 Hymenobacter sp. AT01-02 | reverse complement strand
TCCTTAACCACGATTATGCTTGCTTGGTGCCATCGCATTTGATTTAGCGAACACAACGACTACTATCCTTTTACCCAAGGCCATAACCAAGCCTTGGTCGTGGCGCCCAGCCGGCCGCGGCGCAAGCGGCTGCTCACCGCGGCCATCACAGGCAACTTGGTTAGCCCGCCGCGACTGCGCCAGAAGGCGTGGCCCCCATTTTTTGCCCGCTCCAGCGGATACTTCTAGAGTATGGGCGCCTCTACAATCCGTTGTTTTACACCTTAAATTACACCTTAAAATAAACCTACAACAACACCTTTTATCTCACCCATTCGTACCTCCTCTACTAGCCTACCCTTACGGCGGCAGGCAAGGCTCATTCTGCACCTTATTAAAGGTGTTAAAATTAGTTTAATTTTAGGTTAAAAAAGACACCTCCTTTTACACCTTAAATATTTTTCATTTCTTTACCAGTGTGCACCTTGTACAGTACCTCTTTTCACACCTATTACTTGGCGTTAAATAGATGATAATCACCGTAGGCGGAATAAAAGGCGGGACTGGAAAGTCCACCATTTCAACGAACTTAGCCGTCTGGCTTTCCCGTCAGGGGCACGACGTGCTCCTGGTCGATGCGGATGAACAGGAAAGTTCGTCTGACTTCACTGCTTGGCGGGGTGAAACTCGCAACGGAGAGTTAGGCTATACCTTGGTGCAGCTTACCGGGGCTTGGTACGGCGGCAGGTAGAGTTGCTCAAGCCAAAGTACACCCACATCATTATCGATACAGGAGGGCGGGACACTTCCAGTCAGCGAGCAGCCCTGTTTGTATCCGATCGCTACCTATTGCCGTTCGCACCCCGCTCCTACGAAATTTGGACGCTCTCGAAGGTATTGTCCCTGCTCTCCGAGGTACAAGACGTGCGCACCAGTCCCCTGCAAACCTTCTCCTTTCTAAATAAGGCGGACACCCGGGGAGTAGACAACGCCGAAGCGATGGAGGTATTACGGGAGAATGAGGAGCTCAATTTCGTGGACTTCCCCGTCGTCAACCGCAAGGCTTTTGCCACGGCCGCCAGCAAAGGCTTGTCCGTCTTCGAGTACACGCCCGTAGATGAGAAAGCAGTTACGGAACTCAATCTTCTGTTTAGTCACGTCACGCAATAGTATGGCCATTTCCAAGCCCCCTGTTCGCAAGGTCCCCGAAGTGGTGCTGCCAGCGCCACCCCCGGACGAAAAAAAGATCGAGGCCGTCATCAATCGTGGCAGTTCCTCCCTGGCCGCCGCGGAGGTGCCGGCTGCTAAACTCAAGAATTTCAACATCAAGCTGCCGGCCGCCACGCTCACCGTTATCGATGAGTTGCGCGCCAAGCGCCCCCGCAAGCCCACCAGCCCGAAGCTAGGCATTTCAACTCAGGATTGGCTTTTAGAAGCGATTCAAGAGAAGATCCAGCGGGAACAAAAGAAGTACGGCAAGGTGCGTAAAAGCACCTAGTATAAGGTGAGGAATTACACCCATATTCTGGTGTAATTCCTCACCTTTCTATTTTTACTATTGCGTACCAGGGCCCCACTTAAGATAGGGAGGGCCTCGTGCGTTAGGCAGCGGTTCCGGACACCTTTAGGGAATCGGTTGGCCGAACTTGGTCCAGCGGGTGCAACGAGTTTGCAGGTCTAGCCTATTCGCAGTAAGACCCGGGCGAGGCCGGGACTTGGTGCCCTGGGCTACTGAATAGTTTGCTAACCTCCCGCCGAGCACATTGCTCTGCAAGGGTTACCACTACGCGTTAGCCCTTGTTCCGAGCTGAGACTAGGGTGATAAGGTTTGTTTTGTCGCTCACTTGCCGGGGTTGCTGTCCTTGATTCTGCCGTTTTCCTCCTGGCAGAAATTATTCGGGGCCGCCAACTCACTGCCCTGGGGCTAGCTTTTCTGCCGCTGTGACGCGGTAGTGGGCGGTACTACGGCTTGGCCGAGCGGGAGTATGCCTGGTAACTTGCTGATCCTATCTACCACTAATAGTCACGCTAGTGCAGCTACTGCGTAGTCTTTCGCAAGCCTAAGAGAAGGTATAAAAGCTCGTTCAATGCCCGCTAAGTGCGAGGGGCCCATCCCTTACCGGACGGTATTTCCCGTTTGCGGATAGGCTCTACTACAGCAACATTTATCCACCTGATTCTACACCTAATTCATAGTATTAAATTAGGTGTAGAATCAGGTGGTATTTCTTGGCCTAATGCTCTGACTAGTACAACGTATACTATTAGCTGATTGCTAATCAGATAATAGTATCGACAGTGGCAACCAAGTTCAGCTAGGTTTGACCAGGGGATTACTTGCTAGGATCCTTTAGTCTGTGTTCACTTGAAGTAGGGGCCGGCGCCCTTCTGTGGTTAAGTAACCCGGCTAGCGGGGCCTCGGCCGAGAGCTTACCAGTTCCGCTCAGGGTTTAATTAGCCACTGGATCCCCTGCGCGTCCGTCTCATGCCGGAAGCCCGCTGCCAGCCAGACCCGGGCCAGATTCGCCTCAAAGGTTTCATCGGCAATCAACTGGCGCTGGCGCATCGTTTCGTACATGGCGTGCACGTCGTCGAGCGTATGCCGTTCCTGCAGCGACAGCACCGGGGCCGCGGGGCCGCGCTTGGGCTCCTCGGGGGCTTTGCCTTTGCGGACCTGCCGGCGGTAATCCTCCAACAGGTACCCCTCCACCAAGGCCTTGAAGATAGCCCCGCCCACCTTTTTCACCTTCCCCGCGGCGGCTTGCCGGCGGACATAGGCCACGACGAAATACACGTACCCTTCGTCGTAATAGCTACTCTCCAGCTGCATCTTTATCGCGGCAATACTTTTTGCCGCGACGCCCACTTCGAGCAGCGTAGCTTCCCAGCCGGTTTCGGGGACGGCCAACACGGGCTGCGCGCTGCCCGTGGGCTTAAACAGAAAACAGATGTGGGTGATTGTGCGGCCCTGTTTTTCCAGTTCGTACGTGAAGGCCATGTCCGTTTGGGCTAACTCGGCCTTGGCCCGGTCCAGGATGCGGGCTTTAAAGTTGGTAAACCGATCGTATTCTTCCTCCACGCCCAGGATTCCCTTTAAGTCAGCCACGGCCATCACCCGCTTCCCAAAGACCGCGTACTCCCGCAGTAGCAGATAGATCCGGTAAGCGTTGCTGCTCTTGAGCTTCAGCAATTCCGTCAGCTGGGCCTTAGTGAAATTCTCCCGCAGCTGCAGCAGGTAGGGCATCAGTAAATCGTTGAAGCGAGCCTCCACCACGCCTTCCCGGTGCTTGTACTCGGCGAAGGCCAGCAGGGGGAGAATAGAGAAGTCGGGTTTGCTGTGGCGGCGGGCCGACGTGTCGAGCTTCTCAATCAGCAGGGTGCGCGAGGCAAAGTGCTTGAGGGTTTTGCGCACCAGATCGTACGTGGAGTTGCTGGAGCTGTGGCCCATAAGCTCACGGACCGGAATCTGGCACACCTGGAACTGGGTATCGTCCCGCCCGATGCGGCTCAGCAGCGCCAGAAACAAGCGCGACTCGGTGGTGTTGAGTTCGAAGCGGGCATTGATCAGGGCATTGTGCTGCACAATGAGGGGGTGAACCGCGCTATCCCCCTTTGCCAGAGCATCTTGTTTCATGCGGGTAAAGTACGGAAATGCTGGGCATTATGCTACAAATCTGTGACAGTGTAGTTGTATGACCCCTTTTTGGTAGTCATATGGGGTCTGAGTAACCCCTTTTTTGTAGTTGTATGACCCCTT
>NZ_JZIR02000016.1:0-145019 GCF_000961955.2 Hymenobacter sp. AT01-02 | reverse complement strand
GCTGATGCGAAAGGTGAAAAAGCCCGTACCAGCACCAATATCAGCTACCACGTCCGTGGGCTTCAACTTAAGCTCTCGCAGCAGTACGTCGGTGCCTTCTTCTTCTCGGCGGTCGGAACGCTCTAGCAAGATGCGCCTTCGTGGCCCATAACGTGGGCTATTTGGCGTCCCAGGTAGTATTTACTGATACCGTTGGGGTCTTGGGGGCCACGCCGTTCGTAGCCGCTAGTATCAGGAGCCACCGGACGCTGCTCCTGATCGGCAAATTGGGCCGTGGTACTCTCGGTAAGGGATTGGGCGCAAGCGATGGACAGCAATAGCAGACCAGCGCCGCACGTCCGCAATAACATCAGGGAGGAAGAGGGCATACGCACGAGTGCAAATAAAGGGCGTTGCATTAACATCTGCCCGCTTAGAAGCGTTCGGGTTGGCAAAAAACAGCGGAAAGAAACCGCAATGTAACTGCCTACGTAACCGACGAATACCTTGCTACAGTAAGCTGAAGCAAAGATTTAATTGTTTTTTTCTTGTTGTCATCTTCTACCTTGGTCCGTATAAGGGCCGTTTGCTTACCATTCACAAAACCCATTTTTCATGAAACACCTATCCGGAATCATGCGCAAAGTGACGGCCGTAGCTGCCGTAGCCGTAGCCCTGACTAGCTGCAACCGAGCTGAGTATGCCATGTTGCCCAAGACGTCATCAGCGTACCATGCACCCAGCGCGCTACTATTGTGAAACCGGCTCCGGCAGTGGCTGCCAACACGGACCAAACGGCTTCTGTCGCTCCTGAGGCCATAGTGGCCGAGGCGCAAGCTCCCATCGCCGCGCCTCAGACTGCTTCCGCAACCGAGCGTGCTGTCGTAGCAAGCGCACCAGTAAAACAAGCAGCGGCAAAAAACACTGGAGCGCCTAAAATGAGCTTTGCTCAAAAGGCTTTGGTACAGAAGGTAGCCCAAAAGGCAAACAAACTAGCTGCTAAAGCGCAAGTAAATAAGAAGTCGGAAGTTGCTTCGAAAGAAGATACCAACGCCATTAGCCGCAACATCAAGCTCGGTATTATTCTGCTGCTTGTTGGCCTGCTGCTAGGTCTTGTCAGTGGTATCCTTGGGTCCATTGTAGCCATTATCGGTATCGTATTTATCGTCCTTGGTCTACTAGACGAGGTGTAGTACACCCTGTAGCCGCCTTTACTAAAGCCCTGACTGCCAACTGGCGGTCAGGGCTTTATTTATATCTATAAATTCTCGTGCTTTGAAGCTGAACTATTCTTCTGCCTATTTACTAAGCTTTATTCTAGATCATGAAATTTCAACTTTGGGGATTGTTAATAATCCTGATTTTAGTGGGAGGCTGCCAGACAACTCGGGTTTCTGCTTTTCTCCCAACAGCTCAGGAATATGGTCGCCCGCTGTCTTTGAAGTCTTCAGCCTCCGCTGCTTCTATAGCCGAATTACCTGAACTGATGGCTGATGCCTCCAGTGATACTAGTACAACGGCGTATCAGCGTCAACTACTACCCGTTACTTATACTAGGGCAATACCACTGGCGGAAGCACACCCAAAGGCGCCACTTGTTTCACCGGATACGGTAGTAAGTCGGACAATTCCCCAACCAACGAGGCCAGATCCACACACTAGTAAAGTAAACATGCTTGGTGGGTTACTTACCTTCACAGGGTTGATAGCCTTATTAGCTGCCGTATGGAGTGAAGCTTCTTGGGGTAGCATTTATTTAGGGCTGGGAGCGTTAGCTCTGATTCCTGTGGGAGTAGCCCTGCTGCTTTATCAAGGTAAAAATGGCCGTTTGCGGCTGCGGCGTCAGGCCCGACGGGAAGCTCGTCGGCCTACCAAGGTCCCTGATGCAAACACAGGTGTTCCAGCAGCTACGCCTCCTGTGAAAGGCAATCCGCACTTACGCAAGGTGGGCTCTGTTCTCTTAATCCTAAGCGCAATACTCTTACTAATCGGTGCCCTTCTTGGAACAGTCTATTCATTGTTCTTCTTTGGGCTGCCAGCTATTATTATTGGGCTGCTAGGGTTAATTGTTGTAGTAGCGTCCTTGTAACATGCTAAAGCTCCCGTCTGAACCCTGCCCACTACATTGGGTCCACGTCGGCCGCAATGCGTACCTGCTTAAAGTCCTTCTGGTCGCGCACGATGTTCATAGCATCTTGAATATCGGCCTTGGCCGCGCGCAGTACGGTGTGTTCCCGGCTGAGCTTAATGGTGATTTCCTGAAGGTAGAAGTTTCGAATGCGGAAAATATAGGGGGCCTCTGGCCCTAGTACCGCCTCACGTCCGAGGCGGTCTACCAGTTCCTGGGTAAGCAAAATGGCCGCTCGTTCTGCTGCTACGGGGTCCACGTGCTTTACCGTGAGGCGAATAATACGCATGAAGGGTGGGTAACCATGCTCCCGTCGTTGCCCTATCTCATATTCATAGAATTCCAGGTAGTCATTGCGGATTACCTTATCAAAAATCACCTGCTGGGGGTCCGCCGTTTGAATGATAACCTTGCCTTTCTTGCCCTTGCGGCCCGCCCGTCCACTTACCTGCACGAACATCTGGAAAGCCCGTTCGTGAGCCCGAAAGTCGGGGTAGTGAATGATTGAGTCGGCATTGATGATACCAACCAAGCTTACATTGGCAAAATCGAGGCCCTTTGTTACCATTTGGGTGCCGACAAGTACATTGGTAGTTTGCTTCTCGAAGTCCGAAATGATTTGCTGGTAGGCGTTTTTCGCGCGGGTGGTATCCAAGTCCATGCGCTGCACAGTAGCCGCCGGCAACATCACTTTCAGGTCATCTTCCAGCTTTTCTGTTCCGAAGCCCACTGTTTTGATATTGCGAGAACCGCACGCAGGGCATTCTACGGGCATGCGGTCGTGGTAGCCGCAGTAGTGGCAGCGTAGTTCGTGGGCTTGCTTGTGGTAGCTGAGACTTACGGCGCAGTTTTTACACTTCGGAATCCAGCCGCAGTCAAGACAATTGATGAAGGGTGCATATCCCCGGCGGTTCTGAAACAGAATGATCTGCTCTTTGAGACTGAGCTTGGTTTCCATTTCCTGCATCAGCTCCGGTGTGAAATGGTTGAGCATGGTTTTCTGCTCCCGGCTTTTGCGGGTGTCTACCAGCTCTACTTCCGGCAAGCCAGCCTCACCGAACCGCTTAGTAAGCGAAACCAGCCCGTAACGACCCGTGCGGGTTTGGTAAAATGTCTCCACCGAGGGGGTAGCAGAGCCAAGTAAGGTCTTAGCGCCCTGAAAGTTCGCCATCATGAGGGCTACCTCACGGGCATTGTAGCGCGGCGTGGGGTCATACTGCTTGTAGCTCGATTCGTGTTCCTCATCCACGATTACTAGGGACAGGTTGTCGAAGGGCAAAAACACGGAGGAGCGTACCCCAATTACTACCTGAAACCGGCCGGATAACACGCCGTTCCAGACTTCTACCCGCTCGTTGTCGGAGAACTTCGAGTGGTATACGCCTAGGCGCGTACCAAATACCCGCATTAGGCGAGTAACGATTTGAGCAGTAAGAGCAATTTCGGGAAGGAGGTAAAGCACCTGCCCACCACCTTCCAATGCTTGCTGGATAAGGTTGATGTAGATTTCTGTTTTGCCCGCGCCCGTTACGCCGTGCAGGAGCACAATATCCTTGGTTTGAAACTGCTGCATGATGTCATCCTGCGCCGTTTGCTGGGCCTCACTGAGCGTGAAGTGCAGGTTGGCCTGGGCGTCATCCTCCATCGGAAAGCGGGAGACAATCACGTCAAACTGCTCCAAGATGCCGTTTTTGATGAGCGTATTCACCGCCGATGGCGAAAGGTGGGGCGCACTGGTAAGCGCAGCCTTTTCCATGCCTTTGTGGTTGCTGTGCTCGTTTTGGTACACGGGTACGCGCTGAAGGTAGCGCATCAGCACATCCAACTGCTTTGACTTCGAGGCCAGCTGTGCAAATAGCTGTTCGAGGGCAGCCTCAGCTACAAAGCGGTGAGCCAAGCGTACCTTTTTGACGACTTTGGGGGTGTACTTATCCTGCAAATGCTCGAACAAGAATACCACGTCCTTTTGCATCAAGGACTTAATGTACTTGTGGAAAGACGTAATGCTGAGCAGGTCGCCTACCTCCGTAAAGGTCATGGACTTTCCTTCCTCCCCAGTACTCAAGGCTTCTACAATCTTTTGTTCCTGCTCGCTGAGAGGGTAGGGGTTGGTATCAGGCTCGAAGGCAGGGTGCAGTTGCACGCGGCTCTCAGAGCTAAGCTTCAAGGCCGAAGGCAAGGCCGCGTTAATGACTTCGCCCAGAGTGCAGAGGTAGTAATCGGCCATCCAGCGGAAAAGCTTGAGCTGGGGCTGAGTTACTACAGGCGCGTCGTCGATAAACTCAAGGATGTATTTCGCTTGGTAGTTAGTAGGCGGCGTTTCGTGGACGGCCGCCACAATGCAGCTAAGGGTCTTCTTCGCCCCAAACTGCACAATTACACGCCCCCCAATTACAACTTGGTCGTTTAGTTCAAAGGGGACGCGGTACGTGTACAGCCGAGGAAGGGGTAGCGGCAGAATCACGTCCGCAAATAGCGTAACGCGGTCGGCGGCACTACCAGCCGATTCAGGCTGTGGCTGTACAAAGTCAAACGTGAGGCTCAAAAGGAAATAAAACTGAAGGCGGACAGTAAAGATAACAGGATGCAGCGCCGGGTAGTGCCCTACGTCAGGAATCTGAAGTGGTACTGACTGGTAGCGTACGTGTTATAGTTGGGCTAGTGCTTCGGCCACAGAATGTACTGGCTGGTGGCACGTTCGGTTGAAGCAGACATAAATGGTGGTAGCACCTGCACGCGCTTCCCTTCCAGCTAGTAGCGGCAAGCTGCTAACGCTTGCAGTACCCGCTAGAACCACATTTGGGAGATAATGATGACTAATATCCCGACGAAACTCCTCTACTTGGGAGCCAACCACCGCAATTTCAGCGGTAGGGCGTAATAGGTTAGCGTACAGAGACGCCCAGTTTGCCATGTTCTGAGGTTCTTGCACTACTAGTTCTTGCACTTGCCGTAGCATGGTAGCCGCCAGCTCAGTGTACTGACTGTTCTCTAAGTGCAGACCCAGCCGATGTAGGTTGTGGGCCATCACGGAGTTGGAGGCCGGTATTACATTATCGAATAGCTCTTTCTTGCGCGCTATAAGCTGGCTTCCACGGCCGTTGTCAGCCGTGTCGGCATCCGTGAAGAAGAACAGGTTCTCGACCGGGTCGAAGAAGTGCGTAAGGGTAGTTTCGGTAAGCTCCTTTGCCAGGTTTAGCCACTCGGCTACAAATATTACTTCGTACAGGCTGATGAGAGCCTGAATGACGAGGGCATAATCTTCTAGAAACCCGTCGATGCTGGCGCGGCCGTGCTTAAAGCTGCGAAATAGCCCTACCTGGCTACACCCATGAAATGGCGCTTGCACGTGAGATTATCCCGAAGAAATACGGCGTTACGTTCGGCCAACGCCAAGAAATCCGGATCAGCAAAAGCACGATAGGCATCCGTCAGGCCTTGTAGCATCAGAGCATTCCAGGCAGTTAGTACCTTATCATCAAGTCCCGGATGAGGACGCTGCTCCCGGGCTGCTAGAAGCTTCCGCTGCCACCCTTGCACGAGTTCTGCTACTACGTCAGGCGTGAGTAGATGGCGGCGAGCAAACTCATCATCGGTTTCCGCCCGGTGTAGGATATTGAGGCCATGCTCCCAATTGCCAAGGGCTGTACAGTTGTAGTAATCCGAAGCCAAAGCTTCTTCGTCGCCGAGGGCCTGCTGAAGCTCCTCCCGGGTCCAGACGTAAAACTTCCCTTCTTCCCCCTCACTATCGGCATCTAGAGCGGAATAGAAGCCGCCTTCCGGGCCGGTTAGCTCCCGCTGGACAAAACCAATAGTGTCATACACTACTTGTCGGTATAAGTCGTTGGGAGCAGCCTGGTATGCCTGCGCGTATAGGCTGATAAGCTGGCCGTTGTCGTACAGCATTTTCTCAAAGTGAGGCACCAGCCATTCCGCATCCACTGAATAGCGGGCAAAGCCTCCCCCTACCTGATCGTAAAGTCCTCCCCAGGCCATTTCGCGTAACGTAAGCTCTAGCTGACGAAGAATGGGAGCACTGCCGCTTAGCGCATGCGTACGTAGCAAGAACTGCCAGATAGCAGGCATTGGAAATTTGGGCGCGCGGTCAAGTCCGCCCAACTCCCGGTCAAACTTTGCTACTACGTTATAGACCAGTAGCTTGAACTGTTCGTCTGATACGCCTTCCGTAGTAGCAGGAATACGGTATTTCTCCAACTCACTTGTTTGCAATACCTGTGTAAACTGTTGTGCTGAGGCGTCTAGCTCCTGCCGGTATTGTCCCGCATACCCTTGCCCAATACTAGTAAGTAACTGTTCCCAGTTTTTGGGCGGGAAATAAGTGCCACCATAGAAAGGCTTGGCCTCAGGGTTTAGGAATACATTCAACGGCCAACCACCCTGCACACCCATTGCCTGGATAGCATCCATATACACCTGGTCCACATCGGGCCGCTCCTCGCGGTCTACTTTGATGCATACAAAGTACTTGTTCATCACCTGCGCAATGTGCGGGTTCTCGAACGATTCTCGTTCCATAACATGGCACCAATGGCACGCGGCGTAGCCTATACTCACCAAAATAGGTTTCTGCTCAACCTTAGCTAGCTGCAATGCTTCCTCACCCCAAGGGTACCAGTCAACTGGGTTGTGAGCATGCTGAAGCAAATAGGGGCTACTCTCTTGGCTGAGACGGTTTGTGTGGGCTGGTTGTGAGGCTGACGACATACTAGGCATGGTTGGAAATACAAAACCCGGCCATGCGGGGCCGGGTTTTGTATTTCATTTATTCAGGCTGATTATCGGAGGCGGGCTTACGACGGGGTGGTCGTGGCCGGCGCTTAGGTGCTGGTGTGGCATCCGTTGGCTCAGGTTCAGCAGGCGTTTCTGCTACCGGTGAAGGTGCATTAACTTCTACGGGGAGTAGAGGAGCAGCCTTACGGCTTCGAGAAGGCTTTTTTTTCGGCTCAGCTACTAGTTCTTTTGCTGGAGTAGCAGGCTCCTCAGGCGTTACAGCCGGTGCCTTCGTGCGCCGAGTGGTTCGCTTTGGCGGCAAAGGAGTATCCGCGGCAGAATTGTCCGTAGGAGTTGGTGCTTCGGTCGTCGTCTCAGCTGCAACCTGTGGCGCTTGCGAGCGGCGCGACGAGCGTTGGGGTGAACGGCGCGGCGTGGATGAAGCAGAAGGTTGTTCTGCTACGGGCTCAGTTAAGGCTTGCTCTGGCGTAGCAGAAGGCGTGGTTTCCGGATTCGTACTTACCTCGCCAGCAGCCGTTTCAGCCGCTTGGGCCAATCGAGAAGCGCGTGCTTTTCCTCGATTACGCGGTGGACGAAGCGACTTGTTATCAAGAGTTGCCGGTTGATCTGCCTCAACAACGGGCATAGCAGCTTCGGCCAGTGGTGCTACGGGTACTACCTCAGCTACCACATCGGCTAGAGAATTGCTATCCGCAGCAGCATCGGTATAGCCTGTTTCTGTCTCTTCACCCGACGCATACAGTACCGGCCGGCTCGTTTTACGTCCTGCACGGTCTTGGCGGCGAGGTGGCCGCTGGCGCCGATTACTACGCTCATACGGGGAAGGTGCTGGCTCCGCTTCCTCTTCTTGTGGCGGTGTGTCACCCGGCTCGTCTGGGGTTGCGGCAGGCTGTTCAGGTATCACCGCATTTTCTAGAGGCATTGCTTGACTGTTATTGAACAGTTCCGCTTCCGTGATGTAATTGATGCTGTCAGCTTCAGGAGTTGCTTCTTCCACGCTGGGAGTAGGAGCCTCCGCAATGTGGCTTACGTCGGTAGCAACTTCACCAGCCAAAGCCGCCGCCTCGGCAGCTAAGCGAGCATGTTTCTTCTTGGTACGTTTGGCACCTCCGCGCGACCGGCGTTTTTTCTTGCGCACCGGTGATTCTCCTACTTCAATGGTAACGCCCGCAATAGTTTCTTCGGCTTCTATTTCTTCCTCTTCGTCCTCACCATCTAGTATAGAGGCCGTGTAGGCAGTTTCGTAGGCGTCGTCTGGGTTTACTTCGGTAGTGGCAGTTTCCTCAGTAGATTCTTCTGCTTCAACTAACATACCAGCTCCCAGACGCACTAGCGTCGCCTCCGACGAAGATTCCATTATCTCGGAGCCTTCTCCAATATCGATACGCTCTTCGTCGTCCTCTTCCTCAGCTTCTGGTGCGGGTGGGAGGGGAGGTACTGGTAAAGCCGCTAACTCGCGCTCTATGTGGAGAAGCTCCATCCTGACATCGGCTTGAGAACTAATCCGCTGTAGACGAGCTAGGGTATTTTCCAAGAACTGACGATGCTCTGGAGCTGCTGCATGCAAAGGCCGGTGGCCTAGTGCTTGGCGTATCCCTTCCCATTCTTTTTTGAAACGACCGAAGGCGCCGTCAAAATACGTACGAGTGAAACGCTCCCATATATATTGCTCCGCCACTTCCGAAGGATGAAGCATGTCGGCAGCGTAGAAGCGGTAGTCGCGCAAGTCATCCAACAGCAACTCGTAGGCCGGAAAGTAGGCTACATCCGGGAGTAGCTCGCTTAGGTAATGGCACGCTACGCGTAACATCGACTTGCTAACTGAGCTTAAGGCTAAGGTTTCCTTCAGGTGCCGAACTGGACTTACAGTCAAGATAAACCGCAAGCGCGGGTTAATCCGCCGTAGGTAGGCGTGCGTTTCAGCCACTGCGGCAATAATCTCATCAGCCGTCAGTAGCTCCTTCTCGAACTTCTCGGCTGGAACCTTATGGCAGTTGCTGATAATTTCCTGGGTTTCCCGCAGCCGATAAGCGAAGCTAGTGCCCAACGTCAGTACAACGACGTCAGCAGTAGCTAGGAAAACTCCCGTCTCTCGAACAATGCCCTGGATGCGCTGTAAAAGATCTACCGGAGTATCAGCACCTATATCAGCGTGCAGGTCGTAGCTCTGCCACCTACCTCGGGCCTCTACTACGTGCTGCTGCCAATCCATATCCTCGCCAGCAGCGGCACGCAGGAGCCGACAAGCTGACACAGGATTGAATACGGTGCCGAATGGATTAACTAGCGCGGCTACTTTATAATCAAGTAAGCGGCGGCCAATAGAATCCGAAAAACAGGAACCTATCGTCAGTATCCGCGCCGAGTGGGGCAGCTGTTGCGGATGCGGCGTAAGTGGTAGTTCAGTGCGAAACATTTCTCTCAATACGGCCTAAACAAGCCAAAGGACAGGCAACCTACTCAACAACCTGCGTTCAGCCAAAATCACAGGTAGTAGTTACCCGATGGCGTACTATGCAATGAGCAGGGAAAGCAACACTATGGACGAGACAAAAGCATAGTTATTGCTTGGTAACCAATAATCTCGAAGAAAAAAGCCCGGCTACCAAAGCAGCCGGGCTTTTTCTTGTCCAATAAGGCAGCTTATTCAGCTACTACGTTGAAACGAACTTTGTGCTTCACTTCGCGGTGTAGATCTACCGTAGCGGTGTATTCACCAACTGCGCTAGGCTCCGAGTCAAATGACAGGCGCTTGCGCTCTACGTCGATGCCTTTTGCTTTTAGAGCATCAGCAAGCTGTAGGGTAGTTACACGGCCGAAGATGCGGCCGCTTTCACCTACTTTAGCTGGGATGTCCAGGACCACGTCACCGATTTTGTCAGCAATAGCTTGCGCATCGCCTTTGATCTTGTCGGCTTTGTGAGCAGCCTGACGAATGTTCTCGGCTACAATTTTCTTGTTGGTTTTGTCGGCCAAAATAGCCAAGCCCTGCGGGAGCAGGTAGTTCCGACCATAGCCAGGCTTCACAGTAACGATATCGTTCTTGTAGCCCAGGTTCTTTACGTCGTCTTTCAGAATTACTTCCATGTCAGTCTCAGTAAGCAGGGTTTACTTTAGCGAGTCAGTTACGTAGGGCATCAGCGCCAGGTGACGAGCTTTAGCTACAGCCTGAGCAACCTTACGCTGAAATTTCAGGCTGGTGCCGGTGATACGACGGGGCAGGATGCGGCCCTGTTCGTTTACGAACTTCAACAGGAAGTTCGGGTCCTTATAGTCTACGTACTTAATGCCGTTCTTCTTGAAGCGGCAATATTTCTTACGCGTATCCTGCTTGTGGATTTTTTCGTTGGCGAGGCTCATCTTCTTACTACTGGGCTACAGCTTCCGATTGTTTTGCTTTCTGCTGATTCATCTCGCCCTTACGACGACGCTCACCGTAAGCTACGGCATGCTTGTCTAGAACAGTGGTCAGGAAACGGATAACACGCTCGTCACGACGGAAAGCAATTTCCAGCGTGTCTACGATGTTGCCCGAACCGGTAAACTCCACGAGGAAGTAGTACCCAGTGTTTTTCTTCTGAATTGGATAAGCCAGCTTTTTTAGGCCCCAAGCTTCAGTGTTGATGATGTCGGCGCTATTTTCCTTAAGCACCTGCGAGAACTTCTCGACCGTCTCTTGCACCTGGCTCTCGTTCAGAACGGGAGTCAAAATGAAGACCGTCTCGTAATTTCTTACTTCCATTACGACGGGGTGAAATGTGTGTGAAAAATCAAATGAGGGGCAAAGATAAGGAAAAGATGAGTTCGTTCGTGCTGCCCTACACTATTTAATTATAATGTGTAAAGTAGTAATAGCTTGATAGTCAAAAGCAGAAACCTTTAGGCGAATAGGGTAGTTGCTTTTAGGTAGGTAATCAGGAGAAGTAGGTTAGGAGCTGTTACCGAGCATCGCTTACTGTAGTTCTTGAGCGAGCAACTATATTATAAGGCCCAACCGTGCTTTTTTAGAATCCTTCTAAGCAAGCTCCAAAGGCCGAAATTTACCAAATGGCGGTTTGTTCTCTGGGTTTCCCGACCTACATTTGTGGCCTTGAAGCACCCCCCGCGTTTCTTTTTTTCAGTCAAATTGTGCTATGAATAGCATCCGACTTCGTCCCCTTTCCCGCCTCTTTCTCGCTCTGTTCCTGACATTTGCTGCCGTAGGTCAATCTTCGGCGCAAGATGTAGGCGCGGCTCCAGCCGTGAGCAAGGAAGGGGTGACGCCTGGCGCTACGGCCGGCGCAACTCCCGCCACGGCGGCAGCACCCGCCGCTGGCGGTGGTGACGCTGCTGCAATTGCCGCTGGCGATGCACTTTTCAAAGGCAACTGCGCCCAGTGCCACGCCGTGAACGACGTGGTAGTAGGACCTGCTCTGGCAGGTATTACAAAGCGCCGGCCTATGTCATGGATTATTCCATGGGTGAAGAACTCTAGCAAACTTGTTGCCAGCGGTGATGAGTACGCGGTGAAGCTCTTCAATCAGTACCAGAAGCAGCAGATGCCTAGCTTCCAGCTGTCGGACCAAGAGATTACTTCTATTGTAGCCTGGGTTACCTCGCAAGAAGGCCAAAGTGCTGGCGCTCCTGGTGCTCCTACTAACATTAAGCCAACTGACGGAACAGAAACTCCTGGTACTGGTGCTGCCGGTGCAGAAGACGGGAAGTACATGAACGTACTCCTTATTGTACTAGTAGTAGTACTCATTGTGTTGGTGGTAACGCTGGTTATCATTGCCAACATCATGAAAGATGTACTGCGTGGCCGCAAAGACCTTGATGGCCGCGACGTAGAAGTAGTAGAGCAGCGGTTTGATCTATCGAAAATATATAACTCTACCGCAGTACGTGCCATTGTAGGCATCGTCTTCGTGCTAGCTGTTCTATATGAGTCGATTCAGGGTGCTATGGGCGTTGGCCTTACGCAGGGCTACCAGCCTACTCAGCCAATTGCCTTCTCCCACAAGCTGCACGCTGGTGAGCACCAGATTAACTGCGCTTACTGCCACACGTCGGTATACAAGAGCAAGTCAGCTAACATCCCTTCAGCTAACATCTGCATGAACTGCCACTCGCAGATCAAAACAGAGTCGCCTGAAATCAAGAAGATCTACCGCGCTATTGAGCGTAAGCAGCCAATTCAGTGGGTTCGTATTCACAACCTGCCCGACTTGGCTTACTTCAACCACTCCCAGCACACCCAAGTAGGTGGACTTGAGTGCCAGACCTGCCACGGTCCGATCCAAAACATGGAGGTAGTATACCAGTACTCGCCTCTAACCATGGGCTGGTGCATTAACTGCCACCGCGAGACGCCTCTCAATACGAAAGGCAACGCTTACTACGACAACCTAGTGAAACTGCACGACACCAAAAACGGCGCAGTACCTTTCACGGTATCGTCGAACGGCGGTACGGAATGCTCGAAGTGCCACTACTAATTGGTTAGTAGCCTACACGTAGCTTTACGCCACGTGTAGGCTTACGCCTAAAGCCTCTAACATAAGACAAGCATTGAACTTGTGGACTACAGTGGGTCAAGAAAAGACCCCAAGTCCCAAGACCCTAAGTCCCAAAACAAATGCAAGAGTCGCCTAAGTACTGGAAGGGAATTGAGGAACTAGAGAACTCACCGGAGTTCGTGAAGAATGCACTCACTGAGTTTGCTGACTTCCTGCCGGTGAAAGAGTCTCATGGCACCTCGGATGCCACAGTGGCTCCGCGCCGCGACTTCCTCAAACTCATGGGCTTCGGTATTGCCGCGGCCACCCTCGCCAGTTGCGAAACCCCTATTAAGAAGGCTATTCCTTACCTCAACAAGCCCGAAGAGGTTGATCCAGGTATTGCCAACTATTACGCTTCCACTTACTTCACTGGTGAGGATTATAACAGCGTACTAGTAAAAACCCGCGAAGGCCGCCCAATTAAGCTCGAGGGCAATCCTGAGTCGCCAGTAACGCGCGGTGGTCTATCTGCTCGGGCTCAAGCTGCTGTGCTGAGCTTGTACGATGGTGGCCGTCTTCAGCACTTCGCTATAAAGAAGGGCACTGGTGAAAAAGCGGAACACGCTAAAGCAGACAAAGACCAAGTAGATCAAGAAATCCGTACGGCTCTGGCTTCGAACACTGGCAGAATTGCTATTGTGTCGCCAACCATCATCAGCCCTTCTACTAAGAAGGTCATTGCAGAGTTTGCTGCACGTTTCCCGAACACAGAGCACGTAATGTATGACGTTAACTCTGCGTCTGGGTTACTGCGTGCCAACGGAGGCGTGCTGCCAGCGTACGATTTTAGCAAAGCAAGTGTTATTGTAAGCTTTGGCGCTGACTTCCTCGGTACGTGGTTGTCACCAGTGGAGTATGCGCAACAGTACATTACTAACCGTAAAGTATCGAGCGAAAAGAAGACCATGTCAAAGCACTACCAGTTTGAATCTGGTTTGTCACTGACTGGTTCCAATGCTGATGTGCGGGTAGCCATTAAGCCTTCGCAAGAAGGTCAGGCTGTGTTAAAGCTATACAACCTTGTTGTAGGGGGTGGTGCAACTTCTACCTATGAGGAAGGTAAAACCCAACCCCTAGCAGAAGCTGCTGATCGTCTGAGGAAGGCTGGCAGCAGTGGCTTAGTAGTATCAGGCTCCAACGATCCGGCGGTTCAAACGCTGGTGGCTGCTATTAACCGCACCCTTGGTTCTGCCGCTGTTGACGTAGCAAACCCTTCGTTCATTCGTCAAGGTGATGATGCTCGGATGAGTACTCTGATTGCCGATATGAATGCTGGGCGAGTTGGTACGGTAATTTTCTATCATGCCAACCCTGTCTTCAACCATCCAATGGGGGAACAGGTGTTGAGCGGCCTGAAAAAGGTAAAGACCACTATTTCACTGAATGACCGTCTTGATGAGACCGGTTCTCAGTGTACGTATGCTGTTCCTGACCATCACTTCCTAGAGTCGTGGAATGACTTCGAGCCGAAGCGCGGTTTCCTGAGCTTAGCTCAGCCTGCAATTACGCCTCTATTTGCAACTCGCCAAGCTCAAGATTCTCTTCTGACTTGGGCTGGTAATCCAACAAGCTACTACAACTACCTGCGTACACAGTGGCAAGGAGTACTAGGCGGAGATTTTCAGAAGGCTTGGGATAAAGCAGTGCATGATGGTGTGGCCCGTGGTACGGCAATGCCCGCTCCACTAGCAGTTGCTGCCCCTGATGTAAACGCTGCGTTTGGCGCTATTAGCCCAATCGGTACCGGAGTAGAACTGGCCATCTACGAGAAAGTTGGTATTGGTAATGGTACTCATGCTAACAACCCATGGCTGCAAGAATTGCCTGATCCAGTATCTAAGGCCACTTGGGGTAACTATGTAGCCGTTCCTCGTGCCATGGCCGAGAAGAACAAGTGGGAGCAAGGTGATGTATTAGAGGTTACGGCTGGTGGTAAATCCATTAAACTGCCCGTTCTAATCCAGCCTGGTCAAGCTGCGGATAGTGTGAGCATTGCCATTGGTTACGGCCGCACGAAAGCAGGTAAAGTAGCGCAAGATTGCGGTGCAAACGTGCTGCCATTAGCTACTATGCGCAACGGTGCTATCATCTATAGCAACACCGTAACGCTGAAGCACACCGAAGAAAAATCGCCTATTGCTCAGACTCAGACTCACCACACCATCATGGACCGCAAGCCGGTGGTGCAGGAGTCTACGTTGGCTCAGTACATAGCAAACCCCAAGGAAGTAACTGAGTACGAAACGATTTCTACTCCTGAAGGACCACAGAAGCCTAATAAAGTGTCGCTGTGGCAGGACTACGAGTATAAGAATCACCACTGGGGTATGGCTATCGACCTCAACTCATGCATTGGCTGTGGCTCTTGCGTGGTTGGTTGTCAAGCCGAGAACAACGTGGCAGTAGTAGGTAAGCAGGAGGTTATCAACCGCCGCGAAATGCACTGGCTACGTATTGACCGTTACTACAGCTCAGACGCTCACAAAACGGACTTTGAGACGAAGGGCAAACTAGATACGTATGAGGCAATGGAACACCCCTCGGACAACCCGAAGGTTATTTTCCAGCCCATGCTTTGCCAGCATTGCAACCACGCTCCTTGCGAAACGGTTTGCCCTGTACTGGCAACTACGCATAGTTCGGAGGGTCTGAACCAAATGACCTACAACCGTTGCGTAGGCACACGTTATTGCGCAAACAACTGCCCGTACAAGGTTCGTCGCTTCAACTGGTTCTCGTATTACACTAACGAGAAGTTTGAAAGTGTAAACGGCCATATGTTCACCGATCTTGGCCGCATGGTTTTGAACCCCGATGTTACGGTTCGTGCTCGTGGTGTAATGGAGAAGTGCTCGTTCTGCGTGCAGCGTATCCAGTTAGGTAAATTGGAAGCTAAGAAACAAAAGCGTCGTCCGCAGGACGGAGAGATTGTTTCAGCTTGCGCCCAATCTTGCCCAACGCAAGCAATTGTATTCGGTGACATGCGTGACCCCGAGTCTCGCATTTCGAAGCTGTTGCGTCGTGAAGATGGTGAGCGTGCTTTCCACGTACTCGACTCTATCAACGTGCAGCCAAACATCACGTATCTGACCAAGATTCGTAACACGGACGAAGCAGTTCGTAACGCCTAGAAACTGAGCCATCAGGGAGGGCAGCAGCGCCCACCGCTTTGCTGCCCTCCTCCTTTACTCCTTTAAGTCAAAAACTATGCAGCACGTATCGCCTGTACGGGAGCCGCTCGTAACCGGGGGGAAAACGTACCACGACGTCACCCAAGACATCAGCCGTCAGGTGGAGGCCGCGCCCAACATCCGCTGGATGGCAGCCCTGAGCGTCGCACTCTTTTTTCTCGGTGTGTTCTTCTACTCTGTATATCGCACTCTATGGTACGGTATCGGTGAATGGGGACTCAACAAAACTGTTGGCTGGGCCTGGGATATCACCAACTTCGTATGGTGGGTAGGTATCGGTCACGCAGGTACGCTGATTTCCGCCGTTCTTCTGCTGTTTCGCCAGAAGTGGCGGACATCTATCAACCGCGCTGCTGAGGCAATGACCATCTTTGCCGTAATCTGCGCTGCTATGTTCCCTGTGCTTCACATGGGCCGTCCGTGGCTAGCTTTTTGGGTATTTCCTCTCCAGAATACGTATGGTTCACTTTGGGTAAACTTTAACTCGCCTCTATTGTGGGACGTGTTTGCCATCTCCACGTATTTCACAGTGTCACTGGTATTCTGGTACACTGGTCTAGTACCTGATTTCGCTACTATCCGCGACCGTGCGAAAGGTCCTATTGCTAAGGTAGCCTACTCATTGCTCAGCATGGGCTGGAAAGGTTCTGCCAAGCATTGGTCGCGTTACGAAACCGTGTCCTTGATCTTGGCCGGTGTTTCTACTCCGCTGGTACTCTCGGTGCACACCATTGTATCAATGGACTTTGCTACCTCAGTAGTACCAGGATGGCATACTACCATCTTTCCCCCCTACTTCGTAGCAGGTGCTATCTTCTCTGGCTTTGCTATGGTACTTACCCTCATGCTCATCACGCGGGTAGTATTTAAACTGGAAGATTATATCACTATTGAACACATTGCTCTCATGAATAAGATCATGATGGTAACAGGTTCTATAGTAGGTGTTGCTTACATCACTGAATTCTTCATTGCATGGTACTCACAGGTTGAATTCGAACAATACGCATTCATCAACCGTGCTACTGGCCCTTATTGGTGGGCTTACTGGTCGATGATGACCTGCAACGTTATTACTCCACAGCTGGTGTGGATTCGTCGAGTGCGCTACAGCATTCCGCTGACGTTCGTGCTGTCGATTATTGTGAACATTGGTATGTGGTTCGAGCGCTTTGTAATTATTGTTACTTCGCTACACCGCGACTACCTGCCTTCGAGCTGGGTAATGTTCTCTCCTTCAATTATCGACATCGGTATCTATGTAGGTACGATGGGCTTGTTCTTCACCCTATTCCTTTTGTTTGCCAAGTTTTTCCCTGTGATCAACATGGCAGAGGTGAAGTCGGTCTTGAAATACACGGTAGATAATGGCCCAACTTACACCGGTCATGATCCTCATCTCGGCGCTACTCATCAACACTCCACCCACGGGGTTCCAGCCTCGGCTCCTGTAAATTACAATAAGCATGACTAAGCGCTTCGCCCTCGGCATCTTCGACGACGAAGATGTGCTGTTGCACGCTGTGGAAAACGTCCGAGAAGCGGGCGTGAAGATCTACGAAGTATTCTCGCCTTTCCCAATTCACGGGATAGATGATGCTCTCGGCATTGAACGTTCTCGCCTTCCGATTGCTGCCTTCTTCTTGGGCATGACAGGTTTGGCCTTCGCTCTATGGTTGCAGATCTACACGCTAGGTTTCGACTGGCCAATGATCATCGGTGGTAAGCCTCACATTGCTTTACCTGCCTTTATTCCAGTTGCTTTTGAGTTGACGGTATTCTTTACCTGCCACGGCATGGTAATTACCTTCTATACCATCAGCAAACTGTACCCACGATGGAAAACTCCTGTACTAGATGTTCGCTCTACCGATGACAAGTTTGTCATGGCTATTGAGCTAAAAGAAGGTACCGATATGGGTAAACTGACCCAGTTGTTGCGCAACAACGGCGCTTCGGAGGTGAACGAAAAAGAAATGTCTAAGTTCTAATGACGCATTCGCTAAAAGTTAGTTTGCAAGCGTCGGCGGTTCTGCTGGCATCGGTGTTCACCACCGCCTGCAACCGCGCCGATGATCCTGGCGTTGAGTACGCCCCCGAGATGTACTCCTCGATTCCGTACGAGCCTCTGAAGCAGGAGAACAACAACCGAGTAAACCCAATGGGTACTAATATGCGGGTTCCGGCAATTGGTACTGTACCACGTGGTAAGCTCAACTACTACACTCACATTGGCAAAGATGACATCGCAACTGCGGAGACATCTTTGCGCAACCCTTATACTTACACCAAAGACAATCTGCAGGAAGGTCAAGCACTATACTTGCGTAACTGTCAGCATTGCCATGGTGAGCAAGGAGACGGGCAGGGGCCAGTGGGTGTCAAGTTCAAGGGTGTTCCGAACTACTCTGCAGGAGCTTATAAAACTATGAATGATGGACACATATATCACGTCATTCAATGGGGTAAAGGCCGCATGATGCCACACGGTTCTCAGGTCAATCCAGAGGAACGATGGAAAATTGCCATGTATGTACGCATGCTACAGCAAGGTAAAGGCGCCGAAGGAATGGAAGACTTCTTAAAAGCGCAAGGTCAAGCATCAGGCCAAAATTCAGAATCAACTGATGCTACCAACCAAAGTCCAGTACAAGAAGCTCAGGCTAACAAAGCTTCTGATACACCAGGACAGGGTACTGAGGCAAGAAACGGAACAGCGAACTAACTCGATATGGCAACTCTGACGCATCACGAAAGCGCCACGGCTGAATACCTAGAGGTTTCGCCCCGCGCTCGTAAAACTTTCATCTCCATCATCGTTGCTGGTGTTGTACTGTTAGCCATTGGTTTGATAGTAGCAGCATTTGGTATTGGAGCTGAGCACCATGAAGGAGCGGCAGCTGCTCATGGCGCTGCATCCGCTCATGGAGCAGGCCATGAAGGCACTGGTCATCATGGTAGCCCTTCTTGGCTGAAACGCCTGATTGTAAGTTTATGGCACAGCAATGTGTTCTTTACCGGCGTTTCGGTAGTGGGCACAGTATTTATGGCTATCCAATATGTTGCTTATGCTGGATGGTCAGTGCTGATCAAGCGCGTAAATGAAGCTCTTAGCGCATGGGTACTGCCTGGTGGCGTATTAATGGTTCTCATTTTCGGACTAGGCTTAATCAACAACGATATCTTTCACTGGACACTGCCTGGCATTATGACCAAAGGCAGCGCTACTTATGATGCTATCATTGCTGGCAAGTCAGGTTTCTTGAGCGTTCCATTCTACCTGATTCGGACCATTTCTTATGTAGTAATATGGGTGGTATTCACCAATAAGCTTCGTTCCTTATCTCTAGCTGAGGACCTGAACGGTGGCACTGAATACTTTCATAAGAGCATTACTGCTTCAGCTCTGTTCTTAGTACTGTTTGCAGTAACCTCCTCAATGTCGGCATGGGACTGGGTGATGTCAATTGATACGCACTGGTTTTCGACGATGTTTGGTTGGTATGTATTCGCTTCTTGGTGGGTATCAGGAATTGCTGCTACTACTCTTTGCGTAATCTTCCTCAAGCAGGCTGGTTATCTGCGCTTCGTGCAAGCAGGCCATCTGCATGACTTGGGTAAGTTTATGTTTGGCTTCAGCATTTTCTGGACTTACGTATGGTTCGCCCAGTTTATGTTGATTTGGTACGCAAACTTGCCCGAGGAATCTGTGTACTACAACCAGCGTTTGGGTGGTTTTAACAACCAGTACACTTGGATCTTCTTTTTCAATCTGCTTATCAACTTTGCTTTCCCCTTTCTTGTTCTAATGACTAGGGATGCAAAGCGTCAAATGATCATGTTGAAAATCGTTTCTATTGCCATCTTGATTGGTCACTGGTTCGATTTTTATTTAATGATCATGCCAGCAACTATGCAGGCTGAGAATGGGTTTATCATTGAGATTGGTACTGCTATGGTTTTCCTTGGCTCCTTCCTCCTCCTGATAACTAAGCGCCTCTCACAGGCTTCGTTGATCCCCATTCATCATCCTTTCTTGGATGAAAGTGTGCATCACACGACCTGATTTTAGACCTGAGTAAAGAGAAGCGAGAGTAGATCCTCTATCTCTCGCTTCTCTTTACTCACTTCTCAGTTTTCACTTCTACATACAGATAATGACTGCTCTTGGTATTCTTCTGGTGCTGGTGTTGCTGCTGGTCGTGTTTGGCCTGCTGTTTCGCCTCCAGATCCTCACCTCAATCTTCTCGGGTAGCTCTACACGTGAGATAGGGGTTAGTAACCGCGTTAATGCTATTTTATTCATCATCTTTTTGGTGGTGGGTGGTTCAGCATTCGCTTGGTCCTTCGTCGATAACTTCGATGCTATGAACCCACCCATTGCCTCTGTTCATGGTCATGCCACTGAGCGGATGTTCTGGACAACCATGATTATCCTGGGTATTGTATTTACGCTGACGCAGATTTTGCTGTTCGTGTACTCATACAAATACCAGCACAAGGAAGGCCGTCGGGCTTTCTTCTTCCCTCATAACAACAAGATTGAAATTATCTGGACGCTGATTCCAGCGGTGGTAATGGCTGCTCTTGTATTTGCAGGCTGGAAAGAGTGGTCACGTATTACTGGTCCTGCGCCTCAGAATGCTGTGGTTGTAGAAGTAATGGGTAAGCAGTTTGGATGGCTTCTTCGTTACCCTGGTCGCGACTCTAATTTAGGCGTAGTTAACTACCGCCTAATTGATGCGACAAACGACTTCGGTCTCGACTTGAGCGACAAAAGCTCATTAGATGATATCACTTTCCCATCAGGTGAATTGCACGTTCCGAAAGGTATTCCAGTGCTTTTAAAGATTCGTTCGCGTGACGTTCTGCACGCTGTGTATATGCCTCACTTCCGTGTGCAGATGTATGCAGTACCAGGTATGCCCACAAAGTTTTGGTTTACTCCTACCAAAACTACTGATGAGATGCGTGCTCAAACTGGTAACCCCAAGTTCAACTATGAGCTTGCTTGCAATCAAATTTGCGGCCGCGGGCACTTTGCTATGAAACTGAACATTGTAGTAGAGGAACCAGAAGACTACGTTGCTTGGCTAAGCCAGCAGAAGTCGTTCACGGAACAAAACCCTGATGTTTTGGCTAGCTTCAAACAGAAGTCGAATGGTTTGACTCCGAAAGCTGAGGCTGCTCCTGCCGCCGCTGCTGTAGTTCCTGCCGCCAAGGCTTCGCTTTAATTCATCTAAACGCACGCTTCTTACATGGCTGCTAACCTTCCTACTCACGCGCAAGTGCAAGGCGGCATCGGAGTGACCGAACCTGGTCACGACGTGCACGAGCACCACGACGAGCATCACGAGCAGAGTTTTCTGCAGAAGTACATTTTCAGTACCGACCACAAGGTTATTGCTAAGCAATTCCTGATTACAGGTATCTTTTGGGCTATCCTAGGTGGTACTTTATCTAGCCTGTTCCGCCTGCAACTCGGCTGGCCAGAGTCTACTTTGGAGTGGCTTAGCCCATTTTTAGGCAAATGGATTGAGGCAGGTAAGCTGAATCCAGAGTTCTACTTGGCCTTGGTAACCATGCATGGTACCATCATGGTGTTCTTCGTGCTGACTGCTGGTCTTTCAGGAACGTTCTCTAACTTCCTAATTCCTCTACAGATTGGCGCCCGCGATATGGCTTCGGGCTTTATGAACATGCTTTCGTATTGGTTCTTCTTCCTGTCGAGCGTGATTATGTTCTTGTCTCTGTTCTTGGAGACAGGTCCTGCCGCAGCAGGTTGGACAATCTATCCTCCTCTGAGTGCATTGCCACAAGCAATTCCTGGCTCAGGTATGGGTATGACGATGTGGCTTGTGTCAATGGCTCTGTTCATTGTATCGCAGTTGCTAGGTGGTGTTAATTATATCACTACTGTTATCAACCTGCGTACCCAGGGAATGAGCATGAGTAAACTGCCGCTTACTATCTGGTCTTTCTTCTTGACCGCAGTACTAGGTCTGCTTTCATTCCCTGTGTTGTTCTCGGCTGCCTTGCTGCTAATCTTTGACCGTTCTTTCGGTACTTCCTTCTTTCTCTCTGACATCTACATTGCTGGCCAGGCTCTACCGAACACGGGTGGTTCGCCAATTCTATTCCAGCACTTGTTCTGGTTCCTAGGTCACCCTGAGGTGTATATCGTTATCATGCCTGCGATGGGTATGGTGTCGGAAATTATGGCCACCAATGCTCGTAAGCCTATTTTCGGCTATCGTGCAATGATTGGGTCACTTTTAGGTATCTCGTTACTATCGTTCGTTGTGTGGGCTCACCACATGTTCGTAACAGGTATGAACCCCTTCTTAGGATCGGTGTTCATGTTCTTGACGTTGATTATTGCAGTTCCTTCCGCAGTAAAAACGTTCAACTGGCTAGCTACTTTGTGGCGTGGTAATATCCGCTTCACTACTGCAATGCTATTCAGCATTGGCTTTGTGTCCCTGTTCATTGCTGGTGGTTTGACGGGTATTGTACTCGGTAACGCTGCTCTTGACATCCAAATGCACAACACTTACTTCGTGGTAGCTCACTTCCACTTAGTAATGGGCTCTTCTGCTTTCTTCGGCCTGTGGGCTGGTGTTTACCACTGGTTCCCGAAAATGTTTGGTCGTATGATGGACGAGAAGCTTGGGTATGTACACTTCTGGCTCACTTTCTTGGGTGTATATCTGGTATTCCTGCCCATGCACTATGTAGGTATTGCTGGCTTCCCACGTCGTTATTACTCTTGGACTGGCTTCGATACTTTTAGCCAGTTTGCTAACCTGAACAAGTTCATTTCGGTGGCTGCAATCCTGGCGTTCTTCGCCCAATTTGTATTCATCTTCAACTTCTTCTACAGCATCTTCCGGGGCCGTCGTGCTAGCGAAAACCCTTGGCGTTCTACTACGCTGGAGTGGACTACCCCAGTAGTTCCGGGCCACGGCAACTGGCCCGGCGCTATCCCAGCTGTTCACCGTTGGCCTTATGATTATAGCAAGCCAGGTGCAGCTGATGATTTCATCCCTCAACACGTACCGTACTCTCAGACGCAATCGTCTAATTTACCGTACGAGCGTGAGATGGAATAATCATAAGTAGTGTTAATCCTCTGAAACGGGCCGCTGTATTTACGGCGGCCCGTTTTGCTGTTTTCAAGAGGGACCCCGGCCTCGGCAAAGCCGGGCCGGGGTCCCTCTCTCGTTTTAAGGTAAATCAGACCAGCATAACGCTAGTACATAAATAACTCGGCAAATATGTCAACTCCCAGCTTTGTGCTGCGCTTCCGATTTGTGGGCATCCTGACGGTTGTGGCGGTATATGTTCTAATATTGGTAGGAGGGATAGTCCGGAGCACAGGCTCAGGTATGGGCTGTCCTGATTGGCCTAAGTGCTTTGGTACATGGATACCACCTACCCAAGTAGGCCAACTGCCTCCTAACTATAAGGAGGTGTATACTGCACAAAGGGTGGAAAAGAATAAGAAGCTTGCTGCCAAGCTTGAGCGTATGGGCTTTCACCAAGTAGCAGGTGATATTTTTGCCCATCCAACGCAGTATATCGAGACGGACTTCAACCCTGTGAAGACGTGGATTGAGTACGTTAACCGGTTGGTGGGAGCCCTTATTGGCGTTTTTGTGTTTCTTACAGTAGTGTTTGCATTGCCTTATTGGAAGCGTGACAGAGTGGTCTTTTGGCTTGCCTTGGCATCTTTTCTATTGACAGGAATACAAGGCTGGCTTGGCTCCCTTGTTGTATCTACTAATCTGCTGCCTGTTATGGTTACTATCCATATGGGGTTAGCACTAGTAATTGTAGCAATGCTAATTTATGCCGTAGAACGTTCACAACGTGAGTACAGAACAGTGGAACGTGTGCGGGCACTACCAGGACTTGTTGGATGGTTGTGGGTAAGCGCGCTGCTTACGTTTGTGCAAATTGTCTTGGGTACTCAGGTCCGGGAGGAAGTAGACATGGTTGCATTTGCTGCTAACTATCTAAACCGCACAGAATGGGTAGAGCAGCTAGGTTCTATTTTCAAAATACACCGTACCTTTTCAGCTGTATTGCTGCTACTAAACGTGTACATAGCCTACCGGCTTTATCTGCTGCCCTCAAAACCCCTACATCGGTTGGCTACAGCAGTGTTAGCTTGTATTGGACTTGAAATAGTAGCGGGCGTTACTCTCGCGTATTTTGCACTGCCAGCTATAGTGCAGCCAGTGCACCTGACGGTAGCAACCTTGCTATTCGGCTCCCAATTTCTAGCTCTTATTGCTTACCGTCGAGCTACTAAGTTGCAACAGCAGGCTAGTACTCCGGCGGTTGTTGCGTAACTTTGCGGCCCCGTTCCGGGAGGGTTTCGCTCGGCCATTTGTTTGTACAGTTGATGACTAAAGCCAGGGCTTTCTTTCAATTACTTAAATTCCGGTTGGCGCTAACGGTAGCCTTTTCAAGTGCTATCGGTTACCTTCTCGGAGCCCACGAGCTGGACTTTAGCCGGGCCCTGTTGGTATTAGTAGGGGGATTGGCTGTAACAGGTTCAGCTAATACTATCAATCAGATTTTCGAGAAAGACTTAGACAAGCTGATGAAACGTACGGCCAAGCGACCTATTCCGCTTGGCATAGTCAGTATTCGTGAGGCATGGGTATTCACGGCAGTGTTAGGGGTAGTAGGGTTAGGACTGCTAACGTATTCCTTCAATCCATTGGCTGCGGCTCTTTCTCTACTTTCGCTAATTCTCTACGGCTTTGTCTATACTCCTCTAAAAACTATCTCGCCCATCTGCGTGGCTGTAGGTGCTATTCCTGGCGGCATGCCTCCACTTATTGGGTGGGTGGCAGCAACAGGGTTCTTAGGCGTAGAAGGGTGGATTCTATTTGGAATCCAGTTTATGTGGCAATTTCCTCACTTCTGGGCCATTGCCTGGGTGTTGGACGACGATTATAAAAAAGCTGGCTTCAAAATGCTCCCTACTCCTGGCGGTAAGGATTTGCGCACGGCTATTCAAATCATGACTTATACCATGGTGTTGATTCCGCTGAGCCTGTTGCCTTTTTACTTTGGCATGACTAGCACAACATACCCGATGGTAGCTGCTATCTGTGGTGTGCTATTCCTCATGCAAACCTTCTACTTGATGCGTACTGTCAGCAAGAAGGCTGCTATGAGCATCATGTTTGGCTCGTTTCTGTATTTGCCAATTGTGCAGATAGCTTTGGTTCTTGATAAAATGTAATGACCTCTGGGAGTAAGGAATTATGATGGGCGAGATGAGACAAACTCTCATATCGTTATGTTATAAAGTCATACTTTTTTCCTGCATCTTTCACGCTCAGCCCTATGCATACTGCTGAAACTTTGAATACCAAGGAGCCGTCTACGGGCATTCACCCTACGCGCTTCTTGTTGATGTTGATGATCGTCAGCATCTTCATGATTTTTGCCGCTTACACGAGTGCTTACATCGTTCGGCGCAACGAGGGTAACTGGCTTGAGTTTGACCTGCCAGCTGGCTTCTTAATTACATCCCTCATTATTGTACTGAGCTCTGTTACAGTACAGTGGGCTTGGTTTGCTGCTCGCAAGGACGAACTCAATCAAGTTCGCTTGGCTCTGGCCTTGACCTTGGCCTTCGGGGTGGCATTTTTAGTTGGTCAGTGGCTCCTCTGGGGGCAATTGGTAGATAGCCGTATCTTTTTTGGGGGTACAGACTCTAACCCTTCTGGCTCATTTCTGTATGTACTTACTGGCGTACACGGTTTTCACTTGATTACAGGCCTCATCTTTTTGCTGGTGGTGCTACGTAAAAGCTTTAAGTATCAGGTGCATTCCCGCCAAATGCTCTCAATAGGTAATGTCACTATCTACTGGCACTTCCTTGGGGCTCTTTGGTTGTACCTGTATTTGTTCCTACTTTTGAACCACTAGATTTTCGTCAACCCCCGCACGCTATGTCCACCATTTCCACGACGCAGACGATTCCTGATTCCGCCCTGGATAAGCCGCGCACCGGCACCTGGGACGGCGGAAACGAGCCCTTCAAAGCGAGCTACGGCAAGCTAATGATGTGGTTCTTCCTGCTGTCGGACGCTTTCACGTTCGCCGCCTTCCTAACCACTTATGGCCTTATCCGTCATCGCTATGCCGCGTATGATGAGAAAATCCATGGCGCCTTCAAGTTCTCCTCGGACTACTGGCCAATTCCTGACAAGGTGTTCAACGCCTTCCCTGGAATGGGCCACGCAGATGTTCCACTAGGATTTGTGGCTCTGATGACCATGATTCTCATCTTTAGCTCGGTTACTATGGTACTGGCTGTGGAAGCAGGACATCGGATGGATAAGAAGGACGTCCAGAAATGGCTGTTGTGGACTATTTTGTTTGGTGCTACCTTCTTGTGCTCTCAGGCTTGGGAGTGGAGTCACTTCATCGGTGGCCATGAAGAAGGAACCAAGATGGCTGATGGTACTGTGTTCCACGGTGCTAACTTGGCTATGAACCAATACGGTCCAGTGCTGTTTGGCGACCTGTTCTTCTTCATTACTGGTTTCCATGGTACGCACGTGTTTTCCGGCGTTTGCTTGTTGGTGTGGTCTTTCATTGCTACTACGAACGGTACCTTCGAGAAGCGAGGGCACTATGAAATGGTGGAGAAAATTGGTCTTTACTGGCACTTTGTAGACTTGGTGTGGGTGTTTGTATTCACCTTCTTCTACCTCGTTTAAAAACACCTGACTGCTGATGATAAGGGCACCCCTCTTATTGTCAGCAGTTGGCTTTTGTACTTCAAATTTCATCACAACACTCATATGGCTCATCACGCCCCTGCAGCCGATACACACGTAGGAGAGATTCCGAAGCCAAACACCGGCTGGATCTGGAAAACGTTCTTTGTCCTTGTTGGTATTACCGCACTGGAATTCGTGTTCGTGTTCTTCATGGATCCGGGTACTATGCGTAATGCTATCTTCATTATCCTGACCATCTTCAAAGCTTTCTTCATCGTAGCTGAATTCATGCACTTAAAGCATGAAACGAAAGGGTTGATCTGGACCATTCTTATTCCCATGGCGCTGCTGATCTGGCTGCTGGTTGCCCTAATTACTGAGGGTAACGCCATCGGAGCTGCCGTCCACAACTTTCTTAACTAAAGAATGCGGCCGGCACAGACGTTGCTGCTGGGCCTAATTCTGCTAGTTCCGGTACTGGCCTTTCTGTTTCTGAAAAGCTTCGGTACAAACCGTTACGCGCTGCCAACCTTCCTACCTGACCACGTGGACTCCACGCAGGTGAGCGGAAAGTGGCAGCGCGATACTGTTTTTCACCAAATTGGTGACTTCCGATTTCCGTCTCAAGCCGGGCGAGAGATAACTCAAGCGGAGTTAGCAGATAAGGGCCTCTATGTGGCTAATTTCTTTTCCACAACCTGCTCCGGTATCTGTCCGCAGGTTAGTGCGCAACTTTCGCGAGTACAAGAGAAGTTCCGGCAGGAACCTAGAGTACGGCTTGCATCTTTCACGTTAGATCCAACTCATGACTCCATAGCAGTGCTGGCTCGCTATGCGGAGCAGTATGGCGCTATTGCTGGCAAGTGGTTTTTTCTTACTGGCAACCAAGCAGGTCTCAATCAATTGGCTGCGCGTGAGTTTCGTTTGTCTATGGAAGGTAGTGGCCTAGTTCAAAGCCAGAAGATCTTTCTGGTAGACAAGAACCGGCAGGTGAGAGGGATGTATGACGGAACCAGCGAAAAGGAAATAAATCGGCTCATCACCGAAATTGGCGTGTTGCTCTACACCTATGACCACGAATAATACGGCCACTAACCCTGGCAATTTCACAAAGTACAAAGTACTAGCCGCGGTGCTAGGCGCAGTAATTCCAATAGCAGTTGCTATTCTGTATTACTTTCCAAACGTGTTCCGCATTGAAGGAGCGCAAGTGAAAGCGTTGCCAGCCGTAAATGCAGCATTAAATTCCCTAACGGCTGTCTTTCTGATGTTAGGGTATTACTTCATCCGGCGCAAAGAGGTGGCGAAGCACCGGGCCATGATGGGCATAGCTTTCTTGCTAGGCTCCTTGTTTTTGGTGTCGTATGTAGCGTATCACTCGCAGGTAGAAAGCACTAAGTTTGGTGGTGAAGGAGCAATCCGGTTTGTGTATTACTTCATTCTACTAACTCACATTGTGCTGGCCGCTATAACTGTAGGGTTAGTATTGTTTACGTTGTACTTCGCCCTTACCGAGCAGTTTCAAAAGCATCGTCGTATTGCCCGTTGGACGTATCCCATCTGGCTATATGTGTCCGTAACAGGGGTTATTGTATACTTCATGATTGCGCCCTATTATACCTAAGAGCGTGATTCACCTTTCTGCTTCTAGCAGGAAACTTTGCCGGGATGCCGGTGTTATTTAACCATGAAAAAGGCTGCTACTACCGGATTGATTGCATTTGTACTAGGCTTGCTGCTTAGTGCTTTGCCCCTGCAAGTGCAGGCTCAGTGCACTATGTGTAAAACACAGGTGGAGGCCTCGCGTCAGGAAAAGGACGGCTACGATACTACGGGCCTCAACAAAGGGATTCTATACCTAATGACGATTCCGTATGTGCTTATAGGCACGGTGGGGTACTTCTGGTATCGTAATAGCAAGAGAAAGAAAATTGCGGGCAGCCGCTAATACCATGACCTTCGCTGTAGATCGGCGCTAAAAGGTTGATAAATAGGAAATGCCGCCCTTTGGCGGCATTTTTGTTGACAGCTTGTCTGTCCTGTGCTTTCTCTTATCCGTTGAAATTCGTACGCCTTTCTCCTGTCCTGTTACTGGTGCTGGCCATGCTATGCTTTGTGGGTGCTTACCTAAGCAACCGCTATGCACAGACGCCGCTCGTAATGCTACGCACTGCTACAGCCCGGTTGCAAACAGCGGTACTTGATGCGGAGCTGTTAGGAGAACACGAAGCTGATAACTTGGCGCAGGAGCTCGTTGCAAACAAGATTCGGTTTCAAACGCTGACGGGTAGCACTACATATCCGGTCTTCGTATTCCGGGGCGAGCGTTTGCTATTTTGGTCAGAACACACCGTCCGGCCGGAGCCCGAGCATGCAACCCAGCAGTTTGACGATAAGCTGGCAGAAACCAAGTTCGGTAAGTTCTTGGTGCTTCGCCGAGTAGCGGGGCCCTACGTGATTCTGACGTACGTACCACTTGAAATTACTTACGGCATTAGCAACCGCTACCTGCGGGAGGGCACCAACAACGCCCTTTTTCAAAACCTGAATGTTCGCCTACTAGTAGAAACTACGCCCTCTGCTCGCCCGCGTATCTATTCGGAAGAGGGTACCTACTTGTTTTCAATTGAAAGCCTACAGGATGATCCTATTACAGGCCGCTACCTCCCATTAGGGCTCCTGTTGCTCGGGTTCGGCCTATATGTATTAGGCTGGTCGCGGCTGGCTCAGCGCTTCTTTCAGCAGGGGCAAACGTGGCAGGGTGTCGTGGCGGTGCTACTTCCCCTGGTAGCATTTCGGGCGGGAATGCTTTCCTTGGGGTTGCCCTTCTCCTTTATCGAGGTGCGTCTCTTCGACCCTCGTTTATATGCTGCTTCCTGGCTTTCTCCCTCGCTGGGCGACTTACTGCTGAACGCCATAGTGTTGATTATAGCGGCTATTTACGGCTTGCTGCTGTTTCGGCGGTATGGGCTACTGCGTCGGGTGTGGCAGGTAAAAGACTGGCGGCAGCGCGTAGCATTAGGGGCCGTGGCAGTACTGGGGTTTTATGGCTTATTAGAACTTCTATTCGACTTTTATTCTAGCAGCTTCAACAATTCCCTGCTGGTACTCGACATCACCCAGGATATTCAGATTAGTACCTTCAAGATCCTGCTGGCACTAGCCATAGCCCTTCATACGGGGGGGTATTTGATGGGCTTCTATATTCTTTCCCAAGTATTTGTGGGAATTGTGCGGCCATCTACCCGCCGTACGGGACTGGTGCTGCTGCTGCTTTGCACCGTGTTGTTCTTGCCGGTGGGTCTAGCCATTGGGGAAGTGCATAGTACGTTGCTGGGCATTACGCTGCTGTTTTTCCTGGTACTACGCTTTACTGGGTTAAAGTCAGCGGGGGCAGTGCTACCGTATCAGCTGTACCTATTCATCTTCCTAATGCTGGGCTTAAGCTCTGGTATTGGCGCGCTGGCTCTGTATGAGCACTTTGATAGACAGCTGCTGCTCAACAAGCAAACCATTGCCAGCAATTTGCTGGTCGATAATGACTTGCAGGGGGAATATCTGCTGGCTGAACGAGCTCTAGACATGTCGCACGACTTGGGTTTACGGGTGATGTTGACTAGCCCCTTCGTAAACCAAGACCTGATTCGGCAGAAAGTGGCGAAATACCACTTGCGAGGGTATTTCGATAAGTACGAAGTAGCCATAACGCTATTTGGAACCAATGATTTGGCCGTAGGAATGCCCGGCAATTTGGCGCAGATGCAGCAGTATCTGTTGCGTCAGGCAGTGCCTACCGAGCATCCTAATATCTACTTGCTTCGGAGCGGCGCCGCATCGTTCGTGAGCCGACGCTATGCGGCCTTCGTGCCAGTACCTTCCGCCGATGGTGATACCAGCCACATTGTACTGGAACTCTCCCTGAAGAAACTAACTGCCAACAGTGTAGTGCCAGAACTGTTGGTTGACCAGAAATTCTTTCAGCCTGGTCTTGGCACCGAGCTGAGTTACGCAGGCTACGAAAACGGGCAATTGGTGTACAACGAAGGCGACTTTGACTACATCAATAAGCTTACCCCAGCCCAACTACAGCTTCCTAAACTGTACACAACGGGTCTTTCCGTGGATGGCTTTCAGCACTTGGGCGTTAAGGGCACGGCTGGTCGGGTAGTCGTTGTAACGACCGCCATGTACTCGTTTGGCGATTGGCTAGCCAACTTTTCCTTTCTGTTTCTACTGCATACCGTGTTCTGGGTGGCTGGCATTGGGGGCTACCTGTTGGTGCGGGGGCGGTACGTGGAGGTGCTCCGGACTAATTTCAGTACAAAGATTCAGCTCTTTCTCAATGTAGGTATTCTGGTGCCGCTCATCATCGTGAGTATCGCTACTGCCAGTCAGGTAACTAACTCCTACAAGCGAGATTTGCTACGCAACTATCAACGACGGGGGCAGGCAGTACAGGAAAACCTACTGAAGAACAGCTCCCTACTAGCAGACTCGGCCGACCGAGCCGAACTGGTCGATCTTGCCGAAAACGTATCCTCGCTCACCGAGACCGACCTTAATCTATACGATTCGCACGGTGAGCTGCTCGTTAGCAGTCAGCCTCTCATCTTTGAGTCGGGCCTGCTGAGTACCCTCATGAACCCGCAGGCAGTAGCGGCACTAGCAGAGGAGGGGCAACCCCGTCGGCTGCTCACGGAACGGGCCGGTACACTTTCGTTTAATTCCCTCTACTTGCCCCTGCGTGCGGCAGCTATCCAGCCGGGAAGGCCTGGGGAGGTGCTGGGGTACGTTGGTATTCCCTTCTTCGATTCGGAAAAAGACCTCGATAATAAGCTGACGGAGCTTATTTCCACTATCCTGAACATCTTCACAGTGATGTTCATCTTATTCTTAGGGTTGGCTTTCCTGGCTTCGCGCATTCTCACACAACCCCTAAAAATCATTACCGAGAAGCTGAAGCAGACTACCCTGACGGGCCAGAACGAGATGCTGGTGTACGACTCAGAGGATGAAATTGGGCTGCTCGTACGTGAGTACAACCAAATGCTGCTGAAGCTGGAGGAAAGCAAGCAGGAGCTAGCCGCGCAGGAAAAGGAAGCTGCTTGGCGCGAGATGGCGCGGCAAGTGGCCCACGAAATCAAGAACCCGCTTACGCCCATGAAGCTGAGCTTGCAGTTCCTGCAGAAAGCCATTCAGGAGCGGCGTGCGAATGCGGAGGAACTAATCAGTCGAATTTCCCAGACGCTCATCACTCAGATTGACGTGCTATCTGACATTGCTACCTCATTCAGCACATTTACCAACCTGCCTGCAATGCGGCCTGAGCGGCTGGATGTCGTGCCCGTTATACGCCGCTGCGTAGGCCTCCACCAAGGTAGTAGCCAAGCCACTATTGGTTTGGAGCTGCCCGAGGACGCTGACACGGGGCGCTACGTGGTATTTGCGGATGAAAACTTATTAGTGAGAACCTTCAACAACTTGCTTATAAATGCCCTGCAAGCCGTGCCCTCTACCCGCCAGCCCGTCATTGAGGTGAAGCTGGCGACGTGCGATGCTAGTCGTATTCGAATCTGTATTCAGGACAATGGCACGGGGATTCCGGCGGAGGTTCGAGACAAGGTATTCGTCCCTAATTTTACCACAAAGGAGAAGGGGTCTGGTATTGGTTTAGCAGTAGCACGCCGGGGTATCGAAAGTGCCGGCGGGCGTATTTGGTTTGAAACGGAAGAGGAGCAAGGAACCCTGTTTTGCATTGAACTGCCACTGGCTGGCTAGGTATCAGAGGAAACCGATCATCTACTCATCTGCTATTTATCCTGCTCGTAGGTATATGCTGAGCTACGGCCAATCAATAGAGGCTACCTGGCACGAATTCAGTGGAGTTTATCGTTGTGTAGCCGCCACATTTCGCGTCGTAATGCCACTGCATGATTAGCAGCTTTCCGCACTATTTCCTGCGCTTTTGGGGGCTGCTGGTAGTATGGCTGGGCTGCGTAGGAATGGTACGAGCGCAGCAACCTAACCAGCCGCCCAATACTAGGCGGTGCGTATGGGTACGGCTGCCTGCCGGGCGCGATACGGTAGATTTCACTTTGCGCGACACCCTCACCATTGTTCCCGCCTCAGTGAGCCAGGAGGGACGGGCGTTGAGTTACAACGCCCGTACCAACCAGTACCGCTACGTGCGGCCGGCTACTCGTTTCCCATCGCCTGAGCCCGGCCAACCCGATTTACTGCTAACAAGCGGCCCCGACTCCGTGCTGGTCTGCTACCGGGTGCTGCCAGTACAATTGTCGGCGGCTCGCTACCTGCGGGCCCGCACCCAGATGGACAGCCTAGATTTCCGGCAACGCGTATTTGGGACGGAAGATTTTGCGGTAAAAGAGCAGATTCTGAGTACGCCCGGCATCAACAAAACCGGAAACCTGTCGCGTGGGGTGTCGTTCGGCAACGCGCAGAATGTATTCGTCAACTCCTCTCTTAACCTGCAACTGGAAGGTCGTCTCACAGACCAGATTACCCTCACTGCGGCTATTTCCGACCAGAACGTGCCCTTTCAGCCGGAGGGCAATACGCAACAACTGCAGGAGTTTGACCGCATCTATATCACACTTACCCATCCGCGCTGGAGCCTGACCGCTGGCGACGTAGTACTCCGCAACAAACCCGATTACTTTCTGAAGTTTTACAAGAACATTCAGGGCGCAGCCCTGGAAGCCAACTTTGGAAAATTACCTACGGGCGGATTTGGGGGCGGCGCCATTGGGCCGGGCATCAGTAATTCGCAGCTACTACCTTATTCCTTGGCGAGTGGTACTAGCACTGGCACTTTTGCTACCAGTCCCCCGACGGTGCCTACGCCGCCAGGGGTTGGGGGGCAGGCGGGTACTACCCCGGAGGAGCGTAGCCAAACGGTAACTACTGCTGGTGCCGCTACGGGTGCGCCCCGCCCTGCAACCCCGGGCCCAGGGGTGCGGGGCTTACTCAGCGGGCCCATGTTTGCCACAACCACTGCGGCAGCCGGCGTGGCCAAGGGAAAGTTTGCTAGTATTGAAGTAACCCCGTTGGAAAACGTGCAGGGCCCGTACCGCCTTCGAGGACCCAATGGCGAGCAGTTTATCATTGTATTGGCCAACTCCGAGCGGGTGTATCTTGATGGCCGGCTGATGGTGCGAGGCTTCAACTACGACTATACCATCGACTACAATCAGGCGGAGGTCACATTTTCGCCTCAGCATTTGATAACGCGCAATTCTCGCATTCGAATTGACTTCGAATACTCTGACTTTAACTATGCGCGTTCGTTGTTTCAGGCGAGCCACTACCAGCAGATTGGCCGATTGCAGGTCCACGCGAATTTCTACCGGGAGGCCGATAACCCAGACAACTCGCCCAACCTCACGCTGACGGACGATGATAAGGCCCTGCTGCGGACCATCGGCGACAACGTGAGCCGAGCCGTGACAGATGGTGCTACTGTTGCCGAGTACGACCGGCGGCAGGTGCAGTATAACCGGGAAGAGCGCACCGTGAATGGGCAGCTAGTAGAAGTATTTACGTACCCGCCCGATTCATTACGCCAGGTATACACGGTGCGCTTCACAGAAGTAGGCGTCAACCAGGGTAGCTACGTGCTCAGTACACTAAATGCCAACGCCAACGGACGAGTGTACGACTTTGTAGGGGCCGGTTTGGGCAATTACGCTCCGGTGCGGGTGCTTCCTACGCCCATTCAAAAGCAGCTCGTGACGGTAGGCGCAAACTATCAGCTAGATGCCAACACAAGCGTCTTTCTGGATTTGGCGTCCTCCAACCTCGACTTGAACCGGTTTTCCGCAGAGTCAGCCGAAGGCCGGGCAATGCGGGTGGGCTATACCGTGCAAGATCGGGCCATCAACTTACCGGGGCTGCGGCAGTACAAGTTGCGGAGCACGCTCGATTACGAGTATACCAGCCACCGCTTTGCGCCCATTGACCGGTACCGCGACATTGAGTTTGACCGCAACTGGAGCACGAGCAGCACGCCTACTAACGTAACCGCCGAGCGGGCTCGGGAGGATAATATTCTGAATTTCGCGGTGGGCGCCGTGAAAGACGCCAACAACTCGCTGGGCTACCGGGTAAGTCGGCGCTACCGGGCAGGAGAAGTAAGCGGCCTGCAGCACTGGGTAGATGTAGCCCACCAAACCGGCAACGTGCAGCTACGCGGTAGTTTATTTCTGCTCAACTCGGAAGTAGGGCGCCGCCATTCTAGCTGGGCGCGGGGCGAAGCCACCGGGCGTTACGTGGGTGGCCCCGTGGTACCCGGCTACGCCTACCGGTTCGATAAAAACCGCGTAGCCCTTCCCAGTGGTGACTCGCTGACCTCAGCCAACTATTTTGATGAGCACGCCCTATTTGTGCAAAGCCGGGACTCCGCCCGTACCCGTTTCCGAGTAGACTATACCTACCGCCGCGACCAAACACCCACTACTGACCTGCGGGACTTGCAGGAGCGGGGTCGCGCTCAAACCTGGCAGGGTACGTTAGCCACGCACATTGGGCGCAATCAGGACTTGGCAATTCTGGCTACCTATCGCGACTTAAGTGCGCGCGACAGCGCCCGCCAACGAACCGTACTAAGCAAAATTGACTGGAACGCGACGCTGTTTCAGAACATGGTGCGCTCGGAGTTGAGCTATGCAGTAGCTACCGGCCGGGAACTGCGGCGCGACTATTCCTTTCTGGTAGTGCCTAACGGCCAGGGCACGCACTACTACGGTGGTGATGCCAACCGCAACGGTCGCCAGGATAAGGAAGAATTCTTTGAAGCTCAGACGGTGGATGCCCAGTACCGCACCCACATCAAGGTGTACCTGCCCACAGACGAGTATATCCTGGCCTTCACCAACCGATTCAGCTACCGCCTTACCACCAATGCACCGCGCGGCTGGCGGGAACTGCCCGGGGTACGGGGTTTCGTTGGGCGCTTTTCGGCCGTGAGTACCATTACTTTAGACCGCAAAACCACTGATAAAAGCCTGTCGTCGCGCCTAAACCCGTTTGCATTTCAGACGAATGATCCGCAACTACTCAGCTTAAATAAGCTGCTGCGTAATACGCTTTACTTCAACCGATCCAATCCAATTTTTGGGTCGGAATTCACCGTGCAGCAAGCTCAGCAGAAGGTGCTACTCAGCCAAGGCTCCGATACGCGCAACGTGGCCAGCCAGAGCCTGCTACTTCGGCGTACCCTAGCGCAGTCGTTCACGGGCCGCCTGACACTAACACGCAGCATCCGCCAAAACATCACCGACTACCTTGACACCCTTTATACCCGCAACTTTCGGTTGCTACAGTACGAGGTAGCGCCCGAAATCAGCTACCAGCCTACGCAGGCTCTGCGACTTACGGGTACGTATTTGCGCACATCTAAGCAGAACACCCAGGAGGGGGAGTACCTCAATATCCGCAGTACTTTCGATGAGCTGGGACTAGAAACCCGCCTGAGCCAAGTAGGTAAGCGTACCCTCTCCGCCACGACGCGCTACGTACGCGTGGTGTTTGATGGCGACGCGGGCGATGAATCCTCGCTCGTGGGTTTGGAAATTCTGAACGCGCTCCGCCCAGGTAGCAACTTCACCTGGAACCTCAACATGGAGCAGCGGCTCAGTAACGGCCTCAATATTACACTAGCCTACGACGGACGTAAAGCTAATGGCCTGAGCGTAGTGCACACGGGCCGCATGCAGGTTTCCGTGCTGTTCTAGCACCCCGGCAGAGAGGTAAGCAACAAGCACATCTATACTACTTGAACTGCTACTATCTCCGTGGGCTGCTACTTATAAAGCGTGGCGGGGTAGGGAAAAGCAACTGATTGATCTGTTGAAGCCACTTCAGTTGTCCTACCTCTTATTTGACTTCTACCAAGCGCCGAATAGCGGGCACAACGGCTAGCTCAGTTTGACCAGCAGGTGCTTTGGCGGCATCTAGTTGCTTTAGTGCCGCTGCTTGCCAGACAGCAGTAGGGGCTTGCCCTTTCTCTAGTTGCTCCAGGCGCTCCAGTGCCAGCGTAGCAATAGCTCTCAGTTGGCTAGATAAAGGGGCGTACTCCTGAAGAGTAGGGTTTTGCTGTAATACTGGCTGCACCAGCACATCATTGTTTTGCCACAGCCGGGCCTGAGTTGTGAGGTAGGCCAGCAGCGCCCGGCTAGGTTTACCCTGAAAACGGTCGGCAGTGGGTGCCAGCTTCAAGTACTCCAGCATTCCATCCACGGCAGTACCAAATTCTCGCGCCACGTCTGACTCCGCCGGGGCTGCATCTACTAGGCGATTGAGAGGCGTTTGGGTAGTGTATTTGAAGCCCTGAAAGTGGCGTTTATATTCCTTTACCGGCTCCAGCACGTTAGCTAACGTGCGCAATGGCACTAGAGCGGTGGGAGTGCCAGCCAGTTGGCGTAGTAGCTGCTCAGGGGCGCGGCGGTGTTGTAGCCCAAAGGCCTCCAATTCCTTACTTACCAAAGCCAACCGACGATACATATCGGGTACATCGGTGATGGTGGCGCTGCTCCACAGTCGCTCCGCCACTGCGGCCGTGCGCGGCCAGATGCGCGAGTCGATGATGACTGAATCGGCAAACTCGGCCCACATGGTAGCTTCGCCACCTAGTATTAATTGCTTTTGCTCGTTGGTTAGCGGAGCGTCTTGTGGGAGTGGGTCATTGGCGTAGTGGGTAGCCGCGCTATAGTTCAGGTCAATATAATATCCATTGGAAAGGATGGCTGGGTGACCTTCTTTTACTGCATCGTAGAGCCCTTTTCGCCCCCGCCAACTCTGAATAACGGCATCAACTGGCAAACCGGGACCCAGAATTTCATCCCATCCTACCATTTTCTTCTGGTACCCGGTCAGCATTTGCAGTAAGCGGCGGTTGAAGGCCGTCTGCAGGGCGTGCTTATCCAGTTGGCCCTTGGCCGTCACCATCTTGTTGTTGCGCATGTACTGGGCAATGCGCGGGTTACGCTTCCAAAAGCGGCCATCGTTTTCATCGCCCCCAATGTGAAAGTAGGGGTCGGGAAACAAGGCCGTCATCTCCCCCAATAGAGTATTGAGTAGCTGATATGTGGTTTCCTTGGTAGGGTCAATAGCAATGTTGAGCACGCCCCAGCGCTTCGCTACGCCATAGGTGGAGTCGTTGGAGGCTAGTTCAGGATGAGCGGCTATCCAGGCGGTAGTATGGCCGGGCAAGTCAAACTCCGGTACCACCCGAATGCCACGGCGAGCGGCATAGCGCAGCACCTCGCGCACTTGCGCTTGCGTATAAAACTGTCCCTCGCCGCCAATAGTGTGCAGGCGAGGTAACACGTTGCTTTCCACTCGGAACCCTTGGTCGTCGGTTAGGTGCCAGTGGAGGACGTTCAGCTTGGTAGCCCACATGGCGTCCAGGTTGCGCTTGACCACGGCCACGGGCATAAAGTGCCGGGCAGCATCGAGCAGCAAGCCGCGCCAAGCAAAGCGAGGCTTATCAACAATATCTACTTCTGGCAGCCAAACAGCTCTTTTTTCTGTTGTAATTAACTGCCGCAGCGTGGCCAAGCCATGCAACACACCTAGGTGAGTAGGCGCCGTAAGGGCTACCGCCATAGGTGTTACCCGCAGCGAGTACGATTCGTCCTCGCCTACTTGCGGCAAGTTGCCTATCCGTCCGTATTGAATAATCAAGTTGGCAGAGGGTAGGGGAGTAGTTAAGCGGGCCTGCCGTGCCATCTCCGCCGTAAAGGGGCGACCAGGCGTGAAACCTGGCAGCACTAACCGACTAACTAGCTCCGTAATAGCGGAGTCGGCAAGGGCAGTGCCCGCACCAAGCGCTTTTTGCTCGGGTTTGAAAACCTGCCAAGTAAAAGCCTGCTTCACTGCAAAACGCCCCTGGCCCCAAGTGGTTTGTAGGGGTACTGGCAGCAGTGCGCGGGTTTCGGAAGGCTGAGCCTTGAGAGGCTCACATAGCAAAAATAACAACAGAAGCAGAAGCGAGCGGATGGGCATTGGAAACGGGTGCAGGGCGGAAGGTGTGAGCCCCAAAGTAAGCAAGCTTCGGGCCGAGGCCAGAAACTGGCAGTTTTTTCTCATTTTGCAGCGCATTATGCCTTACGCTATTTTGTTTTTACTGCATGAAGTCGCCCTCTCGTTTGGCTTGGTTCTTTTGCTCTGTTTTTATCTTACTGGTTTCGTTTGGCTACTATCCGAAGTGGAATAAAAAGGGAACGGAGGCTCTGTTATCATGGGATGCGTATGGCTATTACATCTATCTGCCTGCTGTTTTCATTCACCACGACCTGAAAGATTTACGCTTTGGGGAGGGCATCATTAAGGAATTCCAGCCGACCATTGCTTTTGATCAAGCGTTTCGCCCACCGGGCAGCAACCACTATGTGCTGAAGTATTCTTCGGGTATGGCCCTGCAGGAACTGCCATTCTTTATGGCAGCCCATGCGCTAGCTAAGCCCCTAGGGTATCCTGACAATGGCCTTTCCGAACCGTACCAATTTGCGATTCAACTAGGTGGCGTATTAGTAGGCCTGTTAGGATTAGCACTGGTACGTCGGGCGCTAGTACCGCGCTTTGGGGAGTGGCCTGCTGCACTAACTATGATTGTGTTAGTGCTAGGTTCCAACTATTTAGAGTATGCTGCCATAGGTGGTGCCATGACCCATATTTGGTTGTTTACGTGGTATGCAGTGTTACTTACACTTACTCCGAGTTTCTATCGTCGGCCCACTATGGGTCGGGCAGTGGCTATTGGTGCAGTAGTGGGCATCATGACGCTCACGCGCCCCACTGAAATCTTAGCTGCGCTGCTCCCTTTATGCTGGGGCCTGCGACCTACCGCGGCAGCCTTTCGGGAACGGTTTCTGTTCTGGGGTCGGTACTGGCCATATGGGCTATGGGCTCTCGTAGGAGGTGCTGCCTTCGTACTAATTCAGCCGTTGTACTGGCATTATGCTAGTGGTAACTGGATTGTGTATAGCTATCAGGATCAGGGTTTTAGTTGGCTGCTTCCTCATTTGTGGGAGGGGTTATTCAGTTACCGCGCAGGTTGGTTACTCTATTCGCCTCTGTTATTTACTGCTCTGTTTGGGTTTGGTGCACTTCGGCGGCAGGTTCCAGAGGCTTTTTGGGCCATGCTGGTGTTCACCATTCTGTTTATCTATGTCACCTTTGCTTGGGACATCTGGTGGTACGGCGGCTCATTAGGGCAGCGGGCAATGGTACAAAGCTATGCGGTACTGGCATGGCCAATGGCGGCCGCCTTGCGGTGGCTACTCGCTCGTCCTAAGGCAGCGCTAGCATACGCAGTAGTAGCCCTACTGGGCTTCTACTATAATATCTGGATGACGCATCAGGCACACCGTGGTGGTTTGCTAACGGGTGAGATGAGTAGGGCTTACTTCTGGCACATCGTAGGGCGATATAATGTGTCGCGCAATGCACGGCTGCTACTAGATAGCAATTCGGAATATACTGGCTCTACAAAAGATACCCGTGTACTATTAACCGAGGATTTTGAGCAGCAGCCCGCCGAAATGTGTGCCACGCCAGCCCTAGCAGGAAAATGTTCCTTGGTACTAGACAAAGACCACCAGAATAGCCCAGACTTTTCCGTTGACCTAAAGCCGGGCGACGTAAAGTGGTTACGCGCATCCGTACAGGCCCGCACAGATGAGCCAGTTTGGAATACCTGGGATATGACTCAGCTCTTTATAACTTTTCGTAAAGGAGATAAAGTAGTTAAGGAAAAGTCGGTGCGCCTACAGCGGGCGTTGGAATTAGGGTGGGCAAGTACGCTGCCAGTTGATATCAAGGCCCCGCAAGAGCCCTACGACCGGGTAACGGTGAAACTGTGGCACCCTAACACAACGCGCTTAGTGGTGGACGAACTGCGCTTGGAGGCATTCCCTCAGTAGAAAAGAGGCCACTTATAGTAAGCCTCGTGCCTTAAATTCCAGGTACCGATTGATGGTGTTGGCGGTAAGCTGCTGCGGGGGCGTGAGAAGGGAGTGAATGCCGTAGCGGTTGAGCTCCAACACGATCTGTCGCTTCTCCTGCGCAAATTTCTCGGCAATGGTTTGGTTGTACACGTCCTCCGTAGTAGCAGCTGGCGTTTCTAGGTATTCGCGCAGTTCGGTGTTCTCGAAAAACACTACCAGCAGCAAGTGAGACTTAGCCAAGCGGCGCAAATAAGGCAGTTGGCGCTGCATGGCACTGAGCGTCTCAAAATTGGTGAAAACAATCAGCAAGCTGCGTTGCCGAACCTGGGTACGTATTTGCGTGTATAGCGCTTGGAAATCGGTTTCCAGATACTTAGTGCGCTGTTTGTAAAGTACCTCTAGCAACTTGCCCAAATGCCCCGGCCGGCGCTCAGCGGGCACTAGGCGGCCGGGTTTCTCGGCGAAAGTGAGTAAGCCCGCTTTATCATGCTTGAGCAACGCAATATTGCTGACTACCAGCGTGGCATTGATGGCGTAGTCTAATAAACTCAAGCCTTCGAATGGCATGCGCATTACCCGCCCTTTGTCAATGAGGCAATAGACTTGCTGGGCCCGCTCATCCTGGTAATGATTGACCACTAGAGCGTCGGCAGCCTCGGGCGTGGTTGCGCGGCGAGCGGTAGCCTTCCAGTTGAGAGCTCGTGGGTCGTCGCCGGGCACGTAGGGGCGGATCTGCTCGAATTCCTGACTGTGGCCCACTCGTCGGATGCGCTTCACTCCCACATCGGTAAGGCGGTTGTGTATGGCTAAGAGCTCATAGTGGCGCATCTGGAGAAACGACGGGTACACGGGCACCATCTGCTCTTGTCCGAACTGGAAGCGCCGGCGTACCAAGCCCACCGGAGAAGTTGCGAAGACATTCAGCAGGCCAAATACATACTCCCCACGCTTTACTGGCCGCAACTGGTAATGGATAACGTGGGTTTTCCCGGACTCTACTACCGCCCGAAACCGTACGTCGCGGCGCTGAAACTGGTGCGGAATCTCGTCAATAGTTGTCGTGCGAACCGCAAAGCGGTAGTAGTTCTCCAGGTAAATAGCCACGTCATTGTCGGAGCCATTAGCTAGCTTATCGCCCAGCACCCGGCGGCCAAATAGGGGGCCAGGGCTTCCAGCGCGGCTTGGACCATACAGAAGGCCAGCGTCCAGAGCCGTTAGTAGCACCAGTAGCCCCAGTACCACCTGCAGGGGAACCAGCAAGCTAGGCACCAGAAATGCTACTACAAGGCCCGCCACCAGCAGGCCCAGCACCAGGAAGAAGCGGCTGGTCAGGAAAAAGCTTTTCAAGCAAGTAGTTTGGTTAGCGCGCGCACTGCAGCAGGTCTATCTTGCTGCTTATGTTATCTATAGTGCACAAATGGCTGGTGAGGCGGTCTTGGCAGGTAGCTGGTGCCATAGGCGGAGCCTACCGGGGCACCTCAATCTGTTGCATAATCTGCTTGACGATATCGTCCGTTGTGCCGCCCTCTATTTCGCGCTCAGGCGTAAGCTGAATGCGGTGGCGTAGGACAACGGGGGCCAAATACTGAATATCCTCCGGCGTCACGAAGTCGCGGCCACGCAAGGCGGCTAGGGCCTTGGCACCGTTTAGAAGTGCAATGGACGCCCGAGGCGAAGCTCCCAGATACAGGCCTTTGTGCGCCCGGGTTTGGCCAACCAAGCGGGCAATATATTCCAGTAGTTTGGGCTCGATGTGCTGCTGGCGCACCTGCTGGCGCATGTCGGCTAGTTGGTGGCTGATAGTACGGGCTGGACTACCTCCGTAGGTACGCCTCCAAAACCACTGTGGTGGCCTTGTAAAATAGCCACCTCCTCTTCGGTAGAAGGGTAGCCTACGTTGAGCTTAAATAAGAAGCGGTCAAGTTGAGCTTCCGGTAGGCGGTAGGTGCCCTCTTGCTCTACGGGGTTTTGAGTGGCCAAAACCAGGAAAGGCTCAGGCACCGGGTAGGTGGTACCATCCTGCGTAACATGGTGCTCTTCCATCACCTCAAACAAGGCCGATTGGGTCTTGGCCGGCGCCCGGTTGATTTCATCAATAAGCACCACGCTGGCGAAGATAGGACCGGGCCTGAATTCAAATTCGCCGCGTTGGGGCCGGAAAATAGAGGTGCCTAGTACGTCAGAAGGCATCAGATCGGGCGTGAACTGGAGGCGGCTGAAGGACACCTGCAGCGTACGAGCGAGCAATTTAGCGGTTAGGGTTTTGGCAACGCCTGGCACGCCTTCTAAAAGTATGTGCCCGCCGGCTAGCAGGGCCGTCAGCATCAACTCTACTACCTCGTGCTGGCCCACAATTACCTTCGCCAGCTCGCGTCGTACGGCCTCAGTAGCCGCCGAGAGCTGACTGAAATCGGTGCGTTGCCCAAAATCGGTCAGCGGAGCGAGGCCAGCGCTACTATCCACGTTCACGGCATCCGCAGTAGTGCCCTGGGCTAAGGGCGGAGTAGTAGGTTGAAGAGCGTCGGAGGAAGTATCTAGAGGGTTTTCCATAAGTTGCACTACAGAGAAAAGCACGCGAGAATGTACCGGAATTATATAAATGTGTTCATTCTATATATACTTGAAAACACAGCTGGTAATGGCAATAGTGCTTTCGCGGAATAGTTATATACTTGATAAGTTACAAAACGAGATACAATACAATTTTTTCATCTGGTAGATTACGCTGTTCAAGTTCGCTGGAAAGTAGGTAAGAAATAGATGAGATAGGGTAGTAAGTAGGTTAGCATAAGAAATAGGTCAGAAAGCAGCGGCGCTAAAGCTGCTGATAGCACGGCTTAGACGAAGCAAATCGGCATCTGAGACTTGTGGTGCCGTTTGTGCCTTATGTATGAGCTTAATGAGTTCATCAACTTGCTGACGTGGGACACCCGCCTTCTGGGCCATTCGGTCGCGGGTTGACTCATCAAGCAGGTCCAGATTTGGTTCTTGCAGGCGTAGCCGTAATTGCTCTCGGAATAAGTTGATTTTTTTGTTGGCAATGAGGGAATGATCGGACCCTTGCCGGTAGAGAGAGGCGACAGTGCGCGTAAATAGCAGTGTAGTGTTGGGCAGCGGCTTAATAATGGGAATAATGCGCTGACGTCGCCGCGCCTTGAAGCCCACAAAAATCAGCAGGCCTACCAAGCCAGTGTACCAAGCCCAGCGTAAAGCTTCGTGCTGCCGTATTACCCGCAGCAACGACTGTTCGCCTGTAGGGCCCTGCTTTTGGTATTCGTCCCAGAGGACCGCCTGATTGGCCGGTAACTGCGACAAAGCGGCAAAGGCATACGGGGCAGTGCTTGGTTGAAGCAGGGCCACGTTGCTAAACGCCGCCGGGGTAGAACTCAGAATGAAAGCTCCTTTGCCAACGGGTACGCGCACCAATACCGGGTTATGGCTCCTATCTCGGGCTAGCACCGTGGCTCGGCAGTTTTCCAAGGCTACGAAATGCCAACCTACGTCAGGGAGTGGAAACCGAAAGCGGCGTGGACTGCCAGGAGCCGGATTTACCAGTTCTAGCGTGGTAAAAGTTGCTTGGGCGCGCTTGCCTTTGGTGTGGAGAAGCATGCGCTGCCGAAGAATGCTGTCCAGCCGCAGACTAGAGCGGATAAACAAGTGTAGGGTATCAGCCAATACATCGTCAAGCGACTCGGCGGCAATGAACACTGTATTGCCGCGGGCCGCGTACCGCAGGAGCGCATCCTGGTCGAGGCGTGAGCAAGCAAAATGGCCGTCAACGAATAGGTACGATGCTCGGGCCGAGGTAAGCGGCGGCAGGTAGGTAGATGATACTACCGAGTCGGGGTCGGTGTTGGCATCCAGAGTCGGAAGAAGCTGATTAGCAATGGGCAAGCGCGTCGTACGGATGTCTTGCCCCGGAAATAGATCGGGTAGCGCATCGTAGAGCACGAAGGTGCCATAGGGAATCTTATCCCGGTTGATGTAAGTGGGCGTCCAATCCGTCGGCTGAGGTCGGAAGTATTCTACTGCTACGAATGCCACGAACAGCACCCCCAACGTTAGCAGAAACAAGCGGAATCGGCTCATGCGTGGCTACGCGGCAGCGCGGGTAAGTAGCGAAAGAAAATGCTCACGGGTTTCGCGCAGAGCAGGATAGGCCGTTGCCGTAAGCGCTACCTCCCCGTACCACACATATTCAAACTGGCGGGTGAGAACAGTAAAGTCAGCTGCCCAGCGGGTGCCAGCTACTTCCCGCACATACTCGTAGTTGGTTTTGTCTGGTTGCCATTGAATCAAGCCCTGCTCAGTTAGCCTGCGCAGAACCAACAGGTAGCCTAGGCGCACCGCTAGGCGGTAATTGCCGGCCACTTCGGCGTCCGCTAATGCTCGGCCGAAATCAACCGCGTGAATGTTTTCGGGCATGGCCTCGTAGGGAAGAGGCAGGGTACGAGCACGGCGGCCTAGCACGGTGGTCAGGTCGAGCTTGAGTAGGCGCAGCACAACATACAACAGGGCTGCCCCGAACAAGCCGTATATTACGTAGCGCCCTTTCGTCTCATACGTGGGCCCCGAAAATAAGCCTCCTAGCCATTCCCAGAGTTTGCTCCAGAACAACGACCACACGCTGGGCGACTCTCGGTTCTCCTCTATTTCTACGTACTGAAATGCACGCTGCTCGCGGAGCGCCCGGAGGCGGGCCGCCCTGGGCTGGCGCAACGCGGTAGGAGGTCCCTGCGCAAGAGGCAGCACTATTGGAGAAGCCCTTTTTCGCACAGAAGCTTTTAGTGAGTCGCGTGGGAGTGCCGGCGGCTTGGGGGGTAGTAAGGGCTTCGGCCGCTGCACGCCTGGGCGAGTCGCCTGGGCCCAGGCTCGCTCGCAGGCTCCAGCTACTAACAGCACAGATAGCAGTGCTGCCAGCAGTGTCCGGCTTACGCTAGTAGTAACTATGCGACAGAGAAAGGATAACGGCACCACAGCCACGGCAAAAGCAGAATAAGGCGAAAAACGACGGTGATTAGCTGTTAGTACTCACCCTCCTCATCAGGCTGTAGAACACTAGGCGCTGCTGCCGGAGGCGCCTGGCCTAGGCTAGCCAGCTGTAGATACAGGCCTTCTCCATCGTGGCGCTCAACCAAGTTGAAATACTGAAAGCAGATGGCTAAGATAAACACGGGGAGAACACCGAGCATTGCAAGGGATTGTAGCGAGGCAGCTACAATCAAGAGTAGTTTAACCAGCTGATCAGATAGTTGGCTTAGCTGCTTTACAAAGGGGAAAGCCATGGCCGCAAGTACACTGAGAAGAAGGACCATAACTGTTGTAGTAATGAGGCCTACCACAATCAGGAGGCCAAACGTAGACCACCATTTGCCTTTGATTAGTTGAAAGCAGCGCCTAATGCTGGCAAACATTCCCTTCCGCTCCCGTAGCCACACAATGAAGAATAAGGAAAGCGTAACGCCTATGTAGGCAATAGCTATATAAGTGAGTGGGATAATAAGGAAAAAGGCTCCCGATGAACTGAGCGTTGCAAGGCCGCTGCCTAGTAGCCCGAAGAAAAGAGACAGCAGCATGCTGGCCACTAAGAATAGTAGAACAAGGCTCAGGGATACGCCTAGCATACCCAAGAAGCGTTTCCTGACCATTTCCCACACCTCGCTTATGGTTACTGGGACTGCGGGGGAAGGCCGGTTCATGCTTACGAGCACGTAGCTGTAGACCGTAAGCTGCAATACTACAAACAGCAGCATTCCACCCAGAATAGTAAGCGAGTAACTGGGCGAAGTCAGTAGGTCATTTACAAAACCAATAGTGCTATTGGGCTGCGTGCTCACGTTTCTTATAGCATTTATTAGCTTGCTCTGGAGCAGGCCCGACGCAATGCCCGTAACGAGGGCCAAGGGCAACACAAGAACGACCAGTACCCGTAGGAGAGGCCGGAAATGAACCCGCAAAAAATCGAACGTAGCCTCTATCTTCTGCCCGAAGTTTCGTTCCTGTAAAAAATCTGACGGTTGCGTGAATGACAAGTGGCGCATGGTAAGCAAGCAACAATAATTAGACAGCAGAAGAAACTGGCAGCCCTGATCCACGGCGGTATACCCACCAAGGATACACCACAAAGTAACCCAGAATAAGCGCGGCTGAGAGGCCTATGATGGTGAGGCTAGCCCACAGAGGCATTTCGGTGTGGCGCGTAACAAATCCTTCCAGAAACCCCGCCATGATGAATATGGGCACTAAGCCTAGGGCCAGCTTCATGCCGTCGCGGGCACCCCGGCGGAGGGAGTCGCGGCGGGAGTAGGTACCTGGAAACAGCAGGCTGCCTCCCAGTACTAAGCCCGCTCCTCCGGCAAGAATAATGGCTGATATTTCTAGGGTGCCGTGTATCCAAATAGTGAGTACCGACGGCAGTAGTACACCCTGTTGGTAAAAAAAATACTGAAAGGAGCCCAGCATCAGCCCATTACTGAAAAGCAAGTAGGTAGTGAGGAACCCACCAGTAATGCCGCCCGCAAAGGCATAGAGCGACACTTTAATATTGTTAAGAGTGATGGTCAGGAACATCAACGTTTCATCCTTGCCCTTGTACACGGCCATGGGGTCACCCTTCCGAATATTGGCTAGGGTCTGATTCACGTAGGAGTCACCCAGCACCACGCGTACAAAGGTGTCATCCAGCGCCGCTGACAAGGCCCCAATAATGGTACACAGCAAAAAGAACAGAAAGCTGCCGAGCAAAGCGTAGCGGTGACGAGCTACCAGCAGCGGTAGCTCCCGGCGCCAGAACCGCCCAAAGCGCCCCGCATCTTCCTTTTTGTTTTTATACAAGGCCTGGTGTAGCTTGCCCGTCAGGCCATTGAGATAGGTCGTAGTGGTTGAACCTGGATAGAAGGTGCGAGCATACGACAAATCATCGGTCAACTCCACAAAACGCTGGGCTAGTTCATCGGGACCCGCGGCTGGCTGTGTTTCATACTGGTGCCAGCGCTCTTGGTTCTGGCGGAGAAATACCGCTTCACGCATATGCAAAACTGCCGATAAGACAAGTAAAATACGGGTGCCACGTAGTGGCACAGTCCAAATATACAGGTTTCGGGGTGGCAGCCACCGGCCAACTTCTTTTTCTATTTTAAATGAGTACAATTCGCATTCAGACTGCCCAAAACGTGGTGGTGGAGTATGAAATTGCCAGCGTGGGCGAGCGGCTGGTGGCCCATATCATCGATAGCCTAGTACTCGGAATCTACACTGTAGTGTGTGGATTTGTGGTACAATACGGTCTGAACTCTAGTACCTCTCAGGGTATTCTGGCCATTGCTCTTATTGTCATTCCGGCCTTGCTCTACCATCCTCTGTGCGAAATCTTCTTCGGAGGGCAGAGTTTGGGAAAGCACATGCGCCACATAAAGGTGACGCGCGTGGATGGTACCCGCCCCTCCGTAGGCGACTACCTGTTGCGCTGGTTGCTGGCCCTCTTTGAAATTCAAATGACCAGTGGGGTAGTAGCCCTGCTGTGCATTATCATAACTGGCCGTGGGCAGCGCCTCGGCGACCTGGCCGCTGGTACTACCGTTGTGAGCTTGCGCCCCGCCGCCCCCGATGAACTCAATCTCGGTAACGTACCACCTAACTACCAAGTAGTATTTCCTCAGGTAGCCCAGCTTACCGACCACGACATTGCCCTGGTGCGCCGCCTGCTTGCGCAAGCCCTGCGCCGCGACAACTTTGTGCTGCTGAATGAGGTAGCTAACAAGGTTAAGACGCTCACTGGCATTCATACGGACCTCCAGGATGAGCCTTTCCTACGCACCATTCTTCGCGACTACACCGCGCTAGCTCAGCAGGAAATGACCCTCTGAGCAGGTGCCGCTTGATACACCATATACCAACAAGAAAAAGCCGGCCCACGCAGTGTGAGCCGGCTTTTCTTATTAAGTATGGAATGACTACTGTACAAACACGCGCTGCGTGCCGGCAGGTTGGCCATCTAAAGAGAGACGCACGAAGTAGAGGCCCGTAGTGCGTGAGCTTGGCTGCCAGCGCACCGAATGCGTACCAGCATTCAGCTTGCCGGGGCTGAGGCGTTCCACAGTGCGACCCAGCGCATCAATTACAGTTAGTTCGGCCTGGCCAGCACGGGGCAGAGTGAAAGCGGCAGTAGCTTCGCCCGCTACAGGGTTTGGCGACAGAATAAAGCCAGTAGCCAATTCTGCGGCCCGGGTGCTGGTAGCAACGCCAGCCGCGCCTGCAATGGCAATATCGCGCACCGTAATGCCATTGCCGATGTTCCCCACCAGCGTAGCGGCGCCAGTTGTCAGGTTGAGGGTATAGAAGCCACTGTTGGGCGAGGTGCCCGTAGTAGCTACTAAGTAGCCCGTGTTTACGCCCGCGCCGGTGCTGTAGATGTCGATGTCTACGTTAGGAGTAGTTGTGTTTACGGTGATGCCGGAAGTGCCTACTGCCGTCAGCTGCCCGTCCATGGGAGGATTGGCCGTGCTTTGGGTGTTAAGCTGGTTCAAGGTCTCATCGTAGTTGTACAGGGTAGTACCTGAGGTAGTACTTGCCCCAGTGAAGCTGTTAGTGTAAGCCACCGCCCCAATGTTTGGCGTACCACCTCCAGCGTAGGATAACACGCCATCGGTAGCGGCTAGCGTACCGGTTACGGGGTTTAGGCGGTAGTTATTGCCATTGGCACCTACTACCCGAATGCGGTCTACCGTCGGGTTAAAGTCGAAGCCAATGCTGCCCGTACCTAGCGCCAGAGCCAGTGAGCCACTAATAGAAGTAGCTGCGCCTGTGGTAGCGTTAATAGCATACAGCTGCCCAGTTTGGGTAGTAACATTGTACCCTAGCGCATACAGCGCATTGTTTAATGGGCGCACATCCAATCCCACTAGGGTTTGGGCTGCGTCAATGCCCGTAATTCCCACCGAACCACGGATGGTGGTAGGTAGTGCCGTGTCAAACGAAATTAGGTTGGTGCCAGCAAGAGCGTAGGCCAACTGACCCGTAATAGCAGGCAAGGTAGGCCGGTCGATGGCAAACGCAATGTCAGAAATAACCACCAATGGGCCAGTGCCCAGCGGGCCAACAGACGTGGTAGCACCCGTGGCTAGGTTAACCGTGTACAGCGTGGAGGTAGCAGCAGTAAGGCTGGTGATGGTGGCCGTGCTGAGGTAAGCTACGTTCGTGCTAGTAGTTGGATTGAAATAAATATCCAGGTCGGAAATCTGGCCTGCCCCATCGGTAGCTATGCCTAGGGGCCCTACCGTAACCAGAGTGCCATTGTTTGGAGGACGCTGGATGACCAGGCGGCTATTAGCCTCATCAATGTCGTAGAGGTCTGTGCCCGTGCTACCAATGTAGCTATTGGTGTATGCTACCGAGCCTACGCTTGGCGTTTGGCTGGCATTGGCATCTCCAGTTGCGTAGGCCAAGTTGCCGTCGGTAGCAGCTAGGGCACCGTTGTTGGGGTTCAGGCGAAAATCGGTGCCGGCACCGCTTACTACCCGAATACGGTCCACCGTAGGGTTGAAGTCAAAGCCGATGCGGGCCACGTTCGTACCTAAGTTCAAGGTCAGGGCCGTGCCCACAGTTGTGGCTACGCCTGTTGTACGGTCAATGGTATACATCTGTGCCTGAGTGCCCGTTGGGTTGTAGCCGAGCGCAAACAACTGGCCCGTATTGGGGCGCACATCAATACCAACAATCGTTTGGCCAGCAGTAACCCCCGTAATGGGTACCGTAGCCGTGAATGTACCTGGGGTAGTAGCGTTGAAGGTAACTAAGCTAGCAGTAGTTGTACCAGTAACAGAGAGTCCATAAACCGTTTGCGCTTGCGCCGCGCCCACTGTTAGCCCTAAGGCGGCTAGCCCTAAGGCGGCTTTGCGCAGAGAAGACATCCGGAAAGTAGATTTTGTGTTCATGCTAAAAAAGAATGGTGAAAAGGAATAGAATACAAGGCATAAGCTCGACCCTGCAGCTTGCATACGGGGATAGATTATAAAATGGATTTATTTTAATATACTTTTAATCTTCTCAAAATGAACGCCTTGTCACACTGAGTTGAGTTCAGTAAGCTAAAATGCTGTTGCTGAGCTAGCCAACAAACGAAGCGGGTGGTCCCCAAATGGGAACCACCCGCAGGCATGCACAAAAATTTATACTACCCTACCACGCACGGGTTGCCCCTGCCACGTCAGGAAGCTGCCGTTTTCCTCGGCGTGTAGCTGATCCGTAAGGCGGATAATACCCCGGGCCGAGTCGGAGGGGGAAAGGGTAGCAGCACTGCCTCCCATGCCCGTACGTAACCAGCCGGGGTCTACTACCACCGAAATGACGCCCTGGTGGCCTACCTCAGCTGCCAAAGCGCGCATGTACATGTTCAAGGCTGCTTTGCTAGCTGAATAATGGTAAGGCTCTCCGGAAGCTTTCCAGGTGAGTGAGCCTTGCCCAGATGAGAGACTAACAATGCGAGGCTTGTCGCCGGCCTTTAGTAGATCGAGGAAGGCTTGCGTGACAAGCAGGGGCCCTACGGCATTCACTTGAAATACCGTAAGGGCATTGTCCGAAGTAAACTCGCCCAAGCGTTGGTTGGCAGGGTCTTCTGGCCCGGCACCGGGGAAAATACCAGCATTGTTAATTAGAACGTCAAGGCCCGCCGTAACGGCCCGCACGGCCCGGCGCGCCGTCCCAATGGAGGCTTCGCTTGTGATATCAAGGGCAATGAGGTGCAGCTTGCCTGGGTGGCTGGCCGCAAGTGCCTGCAGATCAGCGGCAGCTTGGGGCTGGCGGCTGGTGGCAAACACGGTGTTGCCCCGCTCCAAGTACTGGCGGGTAAGTTCAAGGCCCAGGCCCCGGTTGGCCCCGGTAATGAGGACGCGCTTCATGGAAGAAAAGAGAATAGGTGACGTTAGGGGGCCGCAGTTTACATCAAAAACAGCAGGCTCCGTACCTATTCCCGAATTCTGTACCAACAAAAAAGCCCACCACATAGGGCGGGCTTTTCAGTAAGCGTGAAAAGAGCGTAACTATGGCGCTACCAGGGGGTGCTAACCAGCAGACACGGCTTTGCGGCGGCTGGACGTTTTAGGAGCGCGCTCCTCACCTTGGGCTAGCAACTCATCGTCCCGCTCGGTTTTCTTTACCCAGCTCACGGAGTACAAATCCTTGCGTCGGTCGCGCAGGTTGCGCACGGCTCCGCTGGTGTTTAAGTCCTTCAGCAGGTCCAGGTCCAAGTCGGCAATAAGGGTCATCTCCGTATTCGGGGTAGCCTCGGCCACGATGGCATCGTGAGGGAATGCAAAGTCCGATGGGCTAAATACGGCACTCTGCGAGTACTGAATGTCCATGTTCTCTACGCGCGGTAGGTTGCCTACTGAGCCCGTAATAGCCACATAGCACTCGTTTTCGATGGCCCGCGCCTGCGCGCAAAGACGCACACGCTGGTAAGCATTCTTGGTATCCGTCCAGAAGGGCACGAACAGGATTTTCATGCCCTCGTCGGATAGCATACGGGCCAGCTCCGGGAACTCGGCATCGTAGCAAATCAGAATGCCGATTTTGCCGAAGTCAGTGTCAAAACACTTGAGCTTGTCGCCACCGCGCATACCCCAGTAGCTAGCCTCGTCGGGAGTTACGTGCAGCTTATACTGCTCGTCCACGGTGCCGTCGCGGCGGCACAAATAGCTTACGTTGTACAGCTTACCATCATCGTAAAGCGGCATGGACCCAGCAATGACGTTGATGTTGTAGCTCACGGCCAACTCCATCATTTTGGTTTTGATGGGCTCCGTGAAAGCTGCCATGGAGCGAATAGCAACGGCCGGCGACTCTTCGTTGGTGAGGGCCATCATGGGCGCATTGAAAAACTCGGGGAACAGCACGCAGTCGGCCTTATAGCCCGAAACGGTGTCCACAAAGAACTCCATTTGCTGGAAGAAGTCCTCCAAGTTTTGGGTAGCTCGCATCTGCCACTGCACAATGCCAATGCGCACGTTGGACTTCTGGTTGCCGATAAGCTTGTCGGCTTCCTCATCGTAGTACACATTAATCCACTCTAGCAGCGTTGCGTAGGCTTTCGATTCGGAGTCGTAGGGCAGGTAGCCCCGGATCAGCTTCCGCACGTAGAAGTCGTTGGCCAGTTGGAAGGTGAGGATAGGGTCCGTCAGTTCCTTATTCCGTACCATTTCCACGTACTTGGCCGGCGTCATCTCGTTGGCATACGCCGCGTAGCCCGGAATGCGTCCCCCGGCTACCATAGCGCGCAGGTTGAGGTTTTCGCACAGTTCCTTGCGCGCGTCATACAGACGGCGGCCCAAGCGCAAGCTTCGGTACTCGGGGTCCACGAATACGTCCACGCCATACAGGGTGTCGCCATCCGAGTCGTGGGTGTCAAACTTGCCGTTGCCCGTAATCTTGGCGTAAGTGTGCTTGTCGCCAAACTTGCTGTATTCCACAATAATGGCCAGCGCCGCGGCCACTACCTGCCCATTATCCTCAATGCAGATCTGCCCTTCAGGAAACTTGCGCAGTAAGGCGTTGTACTCATCCTGAGCCCAGGCACCCTCCATATTGGAGTATACCTTGTCCATGATTTGCTTCACTGCCTTAAAGTCAGCTTTCTTTAAGGTGCGCAATACCAGCCGGTGGGCCGGAATAGCGGTAGGAGTCATTAACTCTGGGGCAGTAGGCATACCCGGTAGTGTAGTCTTTTTGGCGGGGCCGCCGCCAGATTTTGCATGAGAACCAGTGGCCATATACGAAGTACAAAATGTCGGTAGAAAGAAAGCAAACCTACCGCGCCCGACGCGACAGTAGGTCCGTTTTACGGGTGCACAACAACTTTGGCGGCAAAAAAGCTCAGTAGCTCTGCGAATGCTCCGCGGCGGAGTGCACTACCGGAGAAGCAAGCGCAAGAGTCTGCAAGCTACCATCAATAAGTGTCTAGTAAATAATTACTATCAGATATAGAAGCAGATGAATACCGCAGCGTCAATAATACTCGGCTTATTTCCAGTAGCCTTTGTAGGGTTGTGGCTACTAGTAATTTGGGTTGTTCCCCTCGGAGGCTAAGCCCGGTTGGCTCAATACTTCCGTTTGTTGCCTAATAACTCAGTCGTGTATGTCGAGTCAGCCGGGTTTGAGTCGGGCACGTTGCGCAACCAAGGAAGTATCGGTCCTGGTTCGCGCTACCGTGGGGGCCTAACGCTTCGCTTCGGCACAGCTGGGTTGGGGTTGGCCGTGCTCTTTCTGTTTCGCCTCAATCACCCTCCGTTGCACATTCCCTGGTCGGCAATTGGCCCGGTGGAGGAAAAAATCTGCCTTGTTTGGCTTGAGCCACCAGTACCAATTACTCGTTACCCTTCCCAATGACTTGGGAAAAGTAGAATTGCACTTGGTGAGTAAGACACTTGTGGAAAAAATAGAATCTTATAAGCAGTTGGCAAGTATAGGAAGCCAGCAGAGATAACCACACAACACAATCCGTGGTTGGGCCTTGATGGTCGTTAGGTACATCATTAACTACACGGATGGTACACCTAGTAAGCTGCTTGGTGGTGAACTGCACCCGATGAGATAAGTATAGGCTACAGGGATGGTAGCACCGCTGAAAAGATGGTTTTCAAGGCAACGTTAGAAAGGAGTACAAGCAGGAACAAAGGCACTACCTCACATTGTAAAGCCAGCCGTACCTTTCTGTTGGTTCGCCCGTCCGGGCGCCGTGTTGTACCTTGCGCTATGCTACCGCCCGAAGAACGTCGTTTTCAGACTTTAGGAAGTCTGTTGGCTGCGCCGGAATCTTTTCCGGCTACGGCTTGGCTGTGCGCGCCGGCCGCCGTGGCGCAGTGGCAGGCTACTACCCCAGCCGCGGTGCTACTTGTGGCGGCCGCCGGCCAAGCCGTGCCAGCTCCTACGGGCTTGGCCCGCATCCTGTTCATGGACGAAGTGCAGCTAGTCATGCGCCGCCTATTAGAGCAGGTGCCCGGGGCCCCCGACTGGCTACGGGTAGAAATTTTGGCCCGGTACAAAACCGAGCACGAGTTTCCAGCCCTTACCGGCCACCCCGATATTTTGGCCGACTATTTGGCCGAAGCCGTACGCGGCGGCGGCCTCAGTGCCAGCGCCGCCTTGGCTCATCTTCAGCGCTACTTTTCCCATTTCACGCGTGAAGCTGCCGAGCGTATTATGGCGCAAGCTACTTTCGCACGCGCTAGTTGCAAGGATGTATTGCGCTCAGTAGGATAGATTAATTGTGTTGCAATGGTGCTGGCCGCTCCTCAAAATACAAGGCCTAACAGTAATGGGTTACCGTCCTTGCTAGGGGGTAGGTAACCCATTACTGTTAGGCCTAGCGTTCGGAGAAGCGCACAGGGTGAGACTATAGACTGTTTACAGGCCCAATAAAGTCGGGTTATAGCACCATTTCGGGTACTTCGCCGGGTACTACCAGCTTGCCGGCTGTTGCGGCTTGAATTTGCTCTACACTCACTCCAGGCGCCCGCTCGCGCAGTACAAAGCCGTCGGGCGTCACATCGAGAACCGCCAGCTCCGTTACTATTTTCTTGACGCAACGCAGGCCCGTGATGGGCAGCGTGCAGGCCGGTAGCAACTTGCTGCTGCCATCTTTGGCGACGTGCTGCATAGCCACAATAATATTTTTGGCCGACGCCACGAGGTCCATGGCGCCGCCCATACCCTTTACCATTTTGCCCGGAATCTTCCAGTTGGCAATATCACCGGTTTCGGAAACCTCCATGGCCCCCAGAATCGTCAGGTCCACATGCTCGCCGCGAATCATGGCGAATGAATCAGCGGAGGAGAAGATACTGGAACCCGGTAACGTCGTAACGGTTTGCTTGCCCGCGTTGATGAGGTCGGGGTCTACCTCCTCATCGGTGGGGAAAGGCCCCATGCCTAGCAGGCCGTTTTCCGACTGCAACTCTACGTGAATGCCCGCGGGAATGTAGTTGGCTACCAGCGTAGGAATGCCAATACCCAGATTAACGTAAGAATTGTCTTGTACTTCTTGTGCAATGCGCTTGGCAATGCCGTGCTTATCGAGCATAGGGGTGGGAGTAAGAACAGGGTGGGAGAGAAGGTAGAAGTGGCTATTTCGCCGGTGAGGCAGGGGCCTCAATCACCACCTGACGAACCAGGCGCTTGAACTTGCCAGCCAAGTCGCCACCGGCAGAGTTGGGGTATTTCTGGGTATAGAGCAGGGCCACAATTTTCGCCTTTGGATCAACCCAATAGGTAGTACCAAAGATGCCGCCCCACTCGAAGGAGCCCTCAGAAAGGCCAGTTTGCGCCGCCGAGGTAGCTGTAGTCAGACTAAAGCCCAGCCCGAATTTGTTTTGCCCTTGATTGACGGTGCCAATTTGGTTGCTGGTTATGAGGCGCACCGTGGCGGGTTTCAACAGACGACGCCCTTGGTATTCACCGCCATTGAGCAGCATTTGCAGAAACACGGCGTAGTCATCGATGGTAGACGACAGGCCGGCGCCCCCCGAGAAGTAGGTGCCAGCCGCTTTGGGGTAATCTGGCGTCATGCCATCGCGCGGCCCCATTTTAGCGGTTTTCTTGTTGGCGTCCTCGGTATACAGCACGGCCAGGCGCGCCTGCTTGGCGGCGGGCAGGTAGAAGTAGGTGTCGCGCATGGACAGGGGCTCGAACAAGCGCGTCCGAAGAAACTGGTCGAGCGTTTGTCCCGATACTACTTCGATTAGGTAGCCTAGCACGTCTACGCTCAGGCCGTAGGTAAACTGCTCGCCGGGCTGGTGCATGAGCGGCAACGGTCCTAGCCGGTTCATGGCGGCGGCAAGGGTGCCGCCCGGGGTGCCAATACCACTAGGAATCTGCGCTTTCGCATAAATAGCCCGTGCCTCTTTCGTACCGATTACGGGGTAGCTGATACCGGAAGTATGAGTCAGCAGCTGGCGGATGGTGACCTCACTGCGGGCCGGTACGCTGGTGTAAGTAGAATCCTTCTCGTTGAACGTGGCTAATACCCGCGGATTGCGAAAAGCCGGCAGATACTTCGAGATAGGGTCGTCGAGCTGAAACTTGCCTTGCTCATAAAGCATCATTACGCCCACACTCGTTATGGCCTTTGTTTGGGAGGCAATGCGCAGAATGGCGTCCTCCCGCAAGGGTTTTTGAGTTGCCTCATCATCCACCCCAAAAGCCTTGCGGTACACGATCTTTCCGTCGTGGGCAATGAGAGCTATAGCGCCGGGCACGCGGTTGTCGGCCGTGTACTCCCGTAGTAAGGCATCAATGGCTGGCAGTGAAGCCGGAGCTGCTTTCAGCGTAGTAGCGGCGCTGGAGCGAGGCTTGGCGGGGGCTACTGTTTGCGCCGAAGCGCCAACGCCACCGAACAAGAAAAGAAGTGCGAGGGTTGTCTGTTTCATAAAAGAGGCAGGTAGAAAGGAACGGAATTGAGAGGCTGCCTACCCCTGCCGCACCGTGCGTTGTTCAATACGCTTTTCGTAGTGCTGGCCCTGAAAGATGCGCTGCACAAAGATGCCCGGTGTGTGGATATGGTTTGGGTCTAGCTCGCCGGCGGGAACCAGTTCTTCTACCTCCGCCACCGTAATCTTGCCTGCCGTGGCCATCATGGGGTTAAAGTTGCGAGCCGTACCCTTGTACACCAGGTTGCCCGCCGTGTCGCCCTTCCAGGCTTTCACAAAGGCAAAGTCGGCGTGCAGAGCAGTTTCCAGCAGGTACATCTTGCCATTAAACTCCCGGCTTTCTTTGCCTTCGCCCACTTCTGTGCCGTAGCCGGCGGGCGTGTAAAATGCCGGAATGCCCGCACCACCTGCCCGCACCCGCTCCGCCAGGGTGCCCTGCGGAATCAACTCTACTTCCAACTCGCCCGACAGTAACTGCCGCTCGAACTCGGCGTTTTCGCCCACGTAGCTGGAAATCATCTTGCGGACTTGTCGGGCCTGTAGTAGGCGGCCAATCCCGAAGTCGTCAACGCCCGCGTTGTTGCTGATGCAAGTGAGGTTTTTCACCTTGAGGCGCAAGATTTCTTGAATGGCGTTTTCGGGAATGCCGCACAGGCCGAAGCCACCGAGCATTAGGGTCATGCCGTCGCAGAGGCCGTGAAGGGCCGTGGGAGCATCGGCTACTACTTTGTTAATCATGGAAAGAAGGTGGGTGGGAAAAGGATGGTTAGCGAACAGGTGCCGCCGAAGTGGGCGGAAGATAATCAGTGGGTAAAAATTCACCCATTTTCTCGAACCCCCAGTACCCATCCGTGAAAACGGCCAGTGGTTCTAGCAATTGCCCGTTGGCTTGTACCTCAGCCCGCAGTGGGTGCAGCATTAGGGTAGAAACCTGCTGGGTAGGTGCGGGCAGAGAAGGAGCACCTACAGGCCGCACGGGCTGATAGTTGGGGTCGGGGGCCTCATGCCGATACGTTATCTGTACATAATCACGGAACCGAAGCCATACCCTACCAGAGTCCGTTTCTCGCAGGCTGTCGATGGGGCGTGGGGCCGTGTATAGTAGCGAAAAGGCCCGCGGGACTTTCGTCCAACGAGCTATGGAGTCCTGGTCGGCGGGGGAGAAAGGCTGGTTGTGCCGCGCCTGGCGTAGGGCTTTCGCCAGGCTGTCGGCCCGGGGAAAGCGGGGGTTGGGAACGACGCGCATCTTTTGAACCAGAAAACCCTCGGCGGCTACCTGGTTCAGGTACACGCTCCGCAGAAAATGAGGCAAGGAACCCCGGTAGGCCCGCTGCCGGTTCTGCAGCCACTGCTGGCGCTGTCGTTCGTTGCGGGGCTTCATTTCCTGGAATACCGGCCATCCGTAGAACGACATGTACTGCTCCCGAAAATTGAGCGTAAACTCCAGACCGTAGTACTTGATGCGGTAGCCCAGCGCTGCGTTGTCTACTTGCAAGAACGTAGGGCTGCTGGCCGTTAGCTCATTCCTGTCCGCGTTGTACTGCACGTACACGGCCTTGGGGTTGCGAATTCGGCACTGGCGCGAGAAAACAGTGCGGCCCAAGAAGGTTTCGGCAAACTTTTCGTAGTCGCCGGGGCGGTTTGAGCCGGGCCGCACGACTACCTCTTGGAGGTGCTGAGTTGAAGGTTTTAGCTGCAAATCCAGCGTTTGCGGGCCGTTGCCCACCGTGATGGTGCGCTTGTAGAGCGAATAGCCCAGGTAGGAAATAATGAGGTCGTACTGCCCAGCCGGTACATTCCGAACACTGAACTGGCCCTTGTCGTTGGTGCTGGCGCCGTAGGTGGTGCTGGCCAGAAAGATACTGGCTAGCTCCAGCGGTTCCCGCGTGAGGGAGTCGCGCACAATGCCGCTCAGGGTTCCTTGTCCGTGGGCCTGGTAGCTTCCTGCCCCCATCAGCAAAGCAAGCACCAGGAAGCGTATGCGCAGTATGGGAGCTACCATGAAGCAAAAAGTACGAGGCCTGGAGAAGCGCCGTCAACGACGAAGACCGTTGCCGGGGGCCTAGCCGCCTAGCAAGTGTCGGCGGGCATCTTCGGCGTCCTGAAAAAGCTGGGCCTTCAGAGCATCCAGGCCCTCAAACTTCTGCTCGTCGCGTAGGCGGGCCACAAACTGCACCGTGAGCAGCTGGTCGTACAGGTCGCCATCAAAGTCGAGCAGGTGCGCTTCCACGGTTTGGGCCAAGTTGCCACCTACGGTAGGGCGCACGCCAATGTTAAGCATGGCTGCATGGTGAGTGCCGGCCGCTGTGGTAGCCATTACGGCATACACTCCCCGGGCAGGAATCAGCTTCAGCGCTTCCGCACATTGAATGTTGGCCGTAGGCCAGCCAATGGTACGGCCCAGTTGGCGGCCTTTCACTACCGTGCCCGTCAGCGGGTAGCTGTAGCCCAAATGGCGGTTGGCGGTGGCTACGTCGCCAGCTTCCAGGGCCTTACGGATGCGGGTACTGCTTACACCTACGGCATCTACATCCTCCCGCGGAATTTCCTCCACTTGCATACCGTAGCGGCCGGAGTGTTGGCTGAGGTAGTCGAAGCCACCCTCGCGGTTTTTGCCAAAGCGGTGGTCGTAGCCGATAACGAGGGTCCTGGTGCCCACCGTACGCAGCAGAATAGTTTGGATGTATTCTTCCGATGTCCAGCTGGCTAGCTCCCGGGTAAAGGGTACGATAAGCAGGTAATCTACGCCAAACTCGGCTAGCTTCTCAATTCGCTCATCCAAGGTATTGAGCAAGTGAAGGTCTAGGGGCTCAGGGTGAGAAAGGGGGGGGGCCAGCACTAGGCGGGGGTGAGGCCAGTAGGTGATAACTACGCTGGGACCTCCGCTCTGCCTGGCTGCCTCGCAGAGGCGGCGCAAAATCTGCTGGTGTCCTAGGTGCACCCCATCAAAAGTGCCCGTCGTAACAACGGCATTGCCCAAGTGCGGAAACTGCGCGGGGTCCCGAAAAACGTGCATCAGGTGTGAAGATGAGGTGGTAAAAATGAAGCTGGGACAAAGATGCAGTACAAACCGCAAAAAAGGCACGAAGCGGTGCTCCGTGCCTTATACGTACTTCTAAAATCAATAGGATAGGGCAGCCAATCGTTTGGGTGCCTTACGAAGCTGGCTCTGGGGCGGCGCCTTCTGCGCCGGGGGCAGTAGTGCTAGCGTGGTAGTACTCCAAGCCGGCGCGGCGCTCGGGCTGCCGTTCCCGCCGCGGGCGCGGCGGACGGTCTGCTTCACCTTCCGGGCGGGGCGGCCGCAAAGCCTGAATGTCATCAACAGTTAGGGCGTCTGTGAGCTTGTACTCGCCAATGCGCGTGCGCACTAGCTTGGTTAGGTGCGCCCCTACCCCAAGAACGGCGCCAAAGTCACGGGCAAGGCTCCGGATATAGGTGCCCTTAGAACACACCACCCGAAAGTCTACTTCGGGCAGGGCAACGCGCGTAAGCTCAAACGTGGTAATGGTGACTTGTTTGCTCTTGATTTCGGCCGCGTCGCCGCGGCGTGCTACTTCGTACGCTCGCTCGCCGTTCACCTTTACCGCCGAAAATAGCGGGGGCGTTTGCTCAATGAGGCCCGTGAACTGGGGAAGCGCCGCAAGCAGGTCAGCCTCTGAAAGGTGCTGGTAGGGTAGCTCGCTATCCACGGGCGTTTCTAGGTCGAAGCTTGGAGTAGTTTGACCTAGGCGGAAGGTGCCCGTATATTCCTTCTCCTGGGCCTGAATCTGATCAATCTGCTTGGTTTTCTTGCCTGTGCACAAAATCAGCAAGCCAGTGGCCAAGGGGTCGAGGGTGCCGGCGTGCCCAATTTTCTTGATGCGCAGCGTATTCTTCACCTTGCGCACTGCGTCAAAGGAAGTCCAGGTCAGAGGCTTGTTGAGAAGTAATACTTCCCCTTCTTCAAAATTGAAGCGAGGAGTAGCGGCCGGTTGTTGTGCGTCGCTCATACAGAAGGTTAAATAATCTGGAGCGGAATGCCCAGCGCAATCATTACCAGAATAACAATGCCCACCACAATACGGTAGAGCCCAAACGCACGAAAGCCATAACGCGACACAAAATCTACGAAAGACTTCACGGCCAACAGCGCCACAATAAAGGCTACTACGTTGCCAAACAGCAGCAGCTTAATGTCCTCGGCACCGGGCGCGGCTACTTTGTAGGTCTTATACAGTTGGTAGGCCGTGATAACAAACATGGTGGGTACCGCCAGCAGAAAGGAAAAATCGGCGGCCGAGCGCCGGTCAAAACCCTGGGATAGTCCACCCACAATGGTAGCCGCCGAGCGGGATACGCCCGGAACGAGGGCCAAGCACTGAAACAAGCCAATCTTGATGGCCTGCGGGAAGCTTGGGGTAGTCACTTCCTTGCGGGCACCCGAAAACCACCGGTCAATGAACAACAGCACAATACCGCCTACCACCAGCGAAGCAGCTACTACCGTTACACTTTTCAGGAGTTCCTCAATGTAGTCCTTGAGTACGAAGCCCAGAATACCGAAGGGAATAAAGGCTGCCGCTAGCTTAAGATAGAAATCGAAGCTCTGCAGAAAACGCCGCCAGTACAAAACCACTACCGCCAGAATAGCACCAAACTGAATGGACGTGATGAAGGTATCGGTGAAGGCAAACTGACCAATACCGAGCAAGTTGGCCACGATAATCATGTGGCCCGTGCTAGAAACGGGGAGAAACTCGGTGAGGCCTTCAACAATAGCGAGTAGCAGCGCGTGCCAATACGACATAAGGAGGAGCTTGAGGGGGCGTGTAAGACGTAGACTTGATTAGAAAGCTACCGATACAGTAGAACGTCATGCTGCGCTTGCTAGGTAGCCGCTCTGGTGACTGCTAATTCATTGATTAGCCAGGCAGAAGCTGCTATAGCAAGCGCAGCATGACGTGCTGCGTGGAGTGGGTAGAGGCGGCAGATTAGCGCTTGTAAGTAGGCGCTTGCGGAGCGGCGGGCGTAGCAACGGGTGGCACCGGTTGCGACGGAACGGTGCTTGTCGTAGCCACGTCGCGGGCAATAGGAGCAGCCGTCGATTTAGCATGATGGCCCAAAATTCAATTAGAAAGCCAATAGCTAGCAGAATAGGGCCCAAGGTGATGCCCAAAAATCCTTCGCCGTAATCCTCTTTGTCCAGCGTCATGGTGATGAAGCCAGCCGCCAACACCGCTAGCCCAATAAACATAAGCCGGTAGTTGCGGGGCCCGAAGGCGAAGCGAGGAGTGGTGTTCTGTTCCATAGCACAAAGGTAGGAAGGTTCCGAACAAGGGTTGACGCAAATTCAACCAACCCGGTATTTCATTAATACAACTCGTCCAGCGACATCCCCGAATACTTGCGCACTGCCCGCCAAGAACTAAGGAAACCAATGCCCATGCCCAGGATAACCAGCGCCACTACCAAGGCCCCAATAAGGCGCTCATCGCGGAACAAGCGTAGCTCTTCTAGCTGCAGGTAGGCGTATTGCAGCAAAGCCAGCAACAGCAACCCAGCCAATAGGCCGCTGACCAAACCTTGCCACACGGCCCGCCGCAAAAAAGGCCACTGAATAAACGACTGAGTAGCCCCCACCAACTGCATAGACCGGATCAGGAAGCGTTGCGAAAACAAAGCTAGCTTGATGGTATTGTTGATTAGAACTACTACCACGAAGGTGAGCACCACCGCAAAGCCTAGGAGTACTAAGCTCACATTGCGCAGGTTCTTATTGACGGACGTAATAAGGCTTTCCACGTACTCTACTTCAAATACTCCCGGCTCCTGCCGCAACTCTTCCCGAATGCGGCTCAGGTTCTTAGCGTCGCCGTAGTCGGCATTGATTTTAAGCAAGTAGGCGTCGCGCAATGGGTTGTCGCCCAGAAACTGCTGGAAGTCTTCGCCCGTCTGATCAATGAGCTGCTTGGCCCCCTCTTCCTTAGATAGAAAGCGTACTTGCGGCTGCTGGTCCTTGTAGGCAATGTAGGGCTTGCGCGAAAAGTCCTGCTGTAGGCGTAGAAGCTGCGTTTCTGGCAAGTTGCGGTCTAGGTACACCTGCATTTCCAGGTTTTCCTTTACCAGCGTTGAAAGCTTCTGGGCGTGGATCAGCAGCATCCCAAACAACCCAATTACCAGCAGCGCCAGCGTAATGCTAAACACTACCATGGTGTGGGGGTAGCTGCCTAGTTTCTTCTTGCGGGTCGGTCGGGTTTGCATTAGGTGCGGGGTAATGGGTGATATATAGCGTGTGTAGGCGCACGGGGCAGGTAGCTTGCCGGGCCGACCGCACGCTAGTTACATACTGGTGCGGGGATCGTCGTCTATTTGCAATTCCCGGGCCTTGCGGGCGTTCTGGTCGCGGCGGCGGAGGCGGCGCCGTGCAAATAGCTCCCGGAACGAATCAAACTGCTCGGTGTGCACCACCGAAATACCAGCCGCGCTTGGTTGGTAGCTTGGCCCAGAGCGGTAAGGTCGCGCGGGGTGGTTTCGTAGCGTAGCTTGGCCCGGAACTTACCATCGGGGCGCAGGTAGTATTCTAAGCTCAGGTCGCCAATGAGGGAAGTTTGCGTACTGGCGAGCTGGGGGTTGGAACCATTAGCCGAGGTAGAACCGAAGCTTCCTTCGCGGGTAATGCGCAGGCGCCCATTCATAAATGAGTAGCTAAGGCGCAATTGCAGGGCTTGCAAGTCCTCGGCTGTGAGTCCGTTCAGGTTAAAGCTAATTTCCAGGTTCGGGTCAATCTGCGACGTGAGCAAGCCTAGCTGGGTTGAAATAATCTGCCCAAGGCTGTTGCCCAGCGCATTGTTTTCACCCTGCAAACGTGTCACGGCTAGAGACCCTATTGGAGTCAGCTGGCGAAATACCACTAGGCTGAATACCTGGCGGTTTAACTCCTGCTCGTCGTTTCGCAGAGAAGAAAGGAACGGAGCCAAATCGCCCTCCAAGGACGACGGAATATCATTGAACTCCAGGTTCAAACGAATAATGGGCTGTAGGATGGGACCCGTCAGGTTCATCACCGCCGTCACGGGTACCACCGCCGTGTTCGTAGCCAAAATGGGGGCCAAGGAAGTGCGCTGGGTATACGTTGCCGTTACGTTCATTTCGCCGGCTAGTGGGTCGCCATTCCAGGCAATCGTGCCGCCAGGCCGTACCACAAATTCCTTGTTCACCAAGCCTTGCAGCGTAAAGTTGTACGCTCCTCGCACAATCTCTACCTGCCCATACATGTTGAAGTCGCCGCGGGTATCAATGTTCAGGCGTAGCTGTCCGGTGGCCGTCCCGCGGATGATATCACCCGTGCTTTCATCCAAGAGAAGCTCTAAGTAAGCATCGGGCGTGATGTCCAGATTCATGTTCAGGCGGATGCCCGACAGGTCGGTGGTACCGGCTACTTCTACTGCCTGGCGGGCGCGGGCTGTGTCGGGCAGGTTCCGGTTCACAAACTTGATGTACTTGGCCTGTTCAGCTTTAGCGGCATTATCAAAGGGCAAGGAAATTCGGGTGCCTGCCTCGCTGCGCGCTGTCACGTTCACAAATAGGTTGTCGGCGGGGCCGCGCACGACGGCCGTGCCGGTGGCGTAGGCCTGACCAAAGTATAGCTCGTTGTCTTTGCGGGTGGTGTTGAGCACTTGTAGCTTACGGAAGGCCGCGTTCAGCTCCAACCGCATGTCCTGAAAGCCCTGCTCGAAGATGCTGCCGTTCACCACTCCACTATTTCCTTGCGGGTCACGCACGGTGATGTTTTGCAGTGCGATTCGATCCTCCAAGAAGCGAATTCGGTCTGAGAACGTATAGGTAGTGCCGAGGTAGATAAAGGTCAGCTGCCCATCAGTTACGTCAATGTTGCCAGTAAGCACCGGCGCATTTAGCTTGCCCGTGAGGCGTAGGGTGCCCACTGCCGTACCCCCCAAGTCGCGGAATAGGGTGCTGAGAAAAGGCTCGGCCAGCTTAACGGGCGCTTGGTCAAGAACGCCCATCAGGTTTAGTTGTTGGGTTTCGGCTCCCGGCGTGTACGTACCCGTTACGGCTACCACCCGCTTCTTGTCGCGCTCCACGTCGAGGTTCACAGCCACGCGGCGGGCCGTATTGTCCCAATCGCCGCGGCCTTGCACGTTGCCAATGAGCACGTTGTCCATCTGCAACGAATCCACGCGTAGGGTTGAGTTAACTACCAGCTGACCATACACCCCGCTAATGGTACCCAGCGCGTTTACTCGGCCCGCAAACTTCTGCCCGCCCGTTAGGCTGCTCAGAGTGGTAAGCTCAAAGTCTTTCACCGTGAGGGCGAGGGGCTTGTTATCATCCTGGGAAATGAAGCCCTGGGCGCTGATGCTTTGGTTGCCGTTGCTGAGCGTAACGTTTTGGAAGTCGAACTCTTTGCCGCCCCCCGAAATTAGGAGAGAGTTATTGGGCGCTATTGTCCAGTCCTTGCCCAGCACATTCACCCCAGACTGGCGGAAGGTGATTTTTACGGCATTTTCGAGGAAGGCCAGGGCCCCGTTGATCTGGGCGCGGTTGGTAGTACCCGTTTGGGCCAATGAAGTTGAGAAGTTGATTTTCTCCTGGTCCCACACGCCTTCCACGTAAAATTTCTCGGTAGCCCCTAATCCTGGTACCCGCTGGCGCTCCGAGGTTACGCTGGCCTGGGCCAAGACTTCGGGCTGGTAGGGAAGCTTTGAGGTGTTAAGTTCAAAGTCGCTGTTTACTACCTGCACGCTATCGTAGCGCAGGGCGTTTACGTGACCCCCAAGCTGAAAAATGGAAGTCTGCCCATTTTGGAGAGAGCCATCAATGCGCGTAGAGTCCGATATCGTGAGCTGCGGCAGGAACAAGTGCAGCACGGGGTTAGGCTGCTTCAGGTACAGGTTCAGGGCAATCTGATAGTCGGGAAGGGTACGCTGGCGCTTGCGCCGGTAGTAGGCGGCAATGGCAGCATCGTTGCTACGGAAGTTGAGGCGATACTCCTCGATAAGCGTGGTCACGTCCTGAATAACCGTGCTGGGCGTAAAGTTGCCCACTAGCCCTAAATTCAGCACTTCCGAGCGCACGGACACTTGGCGTTGCCCGGCTTGGTAGCGGCTGATGATGTCTAGTGTATCTACGGGAACGGCCCGGCCCGCGTAGCTCACCCGAGAGTTGCGCAGGCGGGCATACCCTAGTAAGGCATCCAGAGTCAAGCCCTGAAACTTCACGTCGGCGGTGGTGGCAACTACTACGCTCTGCTTGGTGAGTCCTAAGGCCCGCAAGTCCGCCCGGCGAATACGGGCGCGCAAATCGAAGGCTTGGCGCGCTTTGTTTACGTCAATGGTGCCGTCCGCATCAAACTGTAAGCTTGGGTCGTTGGCAGCAATTTTACCCGTGAAAGACTCCCGGCTAAAACGCCCGTTTGTGTTGATGTTGCGGTAGCGGTAGCCGTTCAGCCAAATGCTTTGCACGGTGGCATTGGCCGTTAGGCGGGCCGTGCGCAAGTCAAACCCTACCCCTTCTACCTTGCCGTTCATGGTCACATCGCGCACGGTGCGCTCATCGCCCAGCAAGCGTCCCAACTGAAAGCCCGTAGTGCGCACCTGGCCTTCGTAGCTGGAGTAGCGCGGGTCGTTCTTGAACTTCACGTTCACGTCGGATACCACCGAGCCCAGCGCGGTTTGGAACGAGCCGTTGGCTACAAAGTCGTTGTAGAAGCCCAGGAACTGGCCTTGGAGCTTCACCGTACCTAGGCGTTGCACGTAGGGCCACCCCGAAGCTGGAATGTAGCGCCGAATATCGCGCCCATCTACTACTGACGGCTGCAGGCGCATCTCCACAAAGCTCTCCTTAATATTGGGAAGACCTTCTACGTTGATGTTGCCTCTCACCCGGGTAGCACGGCCGTACTGAATATCTAGGTTGCGGGTAGTGAAGTTGCGTACGTACCCCTTGGCATCACCCGAAATCAGAACGGTTTCTTTCAAGTCGCGCATGAATGGCTGCGGCGCAAACTTGGCAATGTCGTCGGAGTTTACCCGGCTGGGCTGGAGGCGGGCAATTACCTTTACCGAGTCGTTGAAGTCGGTGAAGTTCAGGAAGTGGTCGTACTCGAAGCGAATGTAGTTGCTAAGCTGGCTGTTCTGCACGCGTAGCATCAGCTTATCAAATTCCCAGAACTTGCCCGAATAGGTCATATTCGAGGTCAGTTCGCGCAGGCGCGTGCCCGATGGGGTATCCACGGTGCGCAGCCCGCTGATGTTAGCGTGAATCGTGTCGCCCTTAATCCATAGCTGGTCAGCGTCGGCATAGATGCTGTCCAGGTACATGTGGGCGTAGTCCATGGTACGCCCATACTCCGGAATGCGCGGCACATTCTGGCGTTCCAACACGAAACGGCCATTGCGCAGCGCAATAGCTTCAATTTTGAAGTCGAAGGGCTTGCTGACTTTGGTTGTGTCGGAAGGGCCAATCAGGCGCTTCACAGCCCTAATAAACTGGTCTAGGGAGGTAGAGTCGGGCTGATCCTTGTACGTTACCAAGTCAAAGCGAGGCTCTTCCAGGGTGAGCTTGCCCACGTGGAGGTGGGACGGGTCAAACACGGAGAACAGCCGGATGTCGGCATCGGCCCGGCCAATATTGAACAGCTCATTGCCGCGGCGGTCTAGCACTCGCACGCCTTCCAGTAGCACCCGCGAAAACGGACGGATATCTACCCGGTTCACAATAACCTTCTGTCCTAGCTTTTCGGTGAGGATGCTGGCGGCCCGCTGGGCAACCGAGGTTTGCACGCTTGGCACCCGCAAGGCCAGTAGAATTCCCGCCACGGCCAGCACCACTACCACCAGCAGGGCAAACAAAACCTTAAGAATGACGGATAGGAACCGGGGCACGGGCAGGAAGAGGGAGAGAAGCCAGGAGCGAGTCGCAACAAAGATACAGGGTTGACCCCGACCGTTGCCTACGCATCTGCCCCGCGAAAACGTTTAGGATGGCGTTTGGGTTAGCTAGAAAACGCTGTAGTCGGCAATCTGGTGTTTTGCTCCGACCTTTACAGTCAAAACAAGCCATAAATACCGGCTCTCCTCGCGCCAGGAAGGCCCAAGAAATGGCACGCAGTTATCTTTTCCTTTTTAGAGAAGTAGCGCAGATGCTCCTTCACTAGGTTCACTGAACATATGCATCCTACCATTCTGGCCATCGAATCTTCTTGCGACGACACCTCGGCTGCTGTGCTGATGGGGGGCGAAATCCGCTCCAACGTGGTGGCAACCCAGCAGGTGCACGAACAATATGGGGGCGTAGTGCCTGAGTTGGCTTCCCGCGCCCACCAGCAGCATCTTATTCCGGTGGTAGAAGCCGCCCTGCAAAAAGCTGGCATCACAAAACAGCAACTTGATGCGGTGGCTTTCACACAGGGGCCGGGGTTGCTGGGCTCCCTACTGGTAGGCGGTATGTTCGCCAAAACGTTGGCCCTCGCCTTGGGCAAGCCACTGATTGCCGTCAACCATATGCGGGCCCATATTCTGGCTCATTTCGTGGAAGAGCCCCGGCCCGTATTTCCCTTCCTGTGCCTGACGGTAAGCGGCGGCCATACCCAGCTAGTGGTAGTGCGTAGCGCCTTGAATATGGAAATCATTGGCCAAACCATTGACGACGCGGCCGGTGAGGCCTTCGATAAAACGGCCAAACTGCTCGGCTTGCCCTACCCCGGTGGCCCCCACCTCGATGCGTTGGCTCGGCAGGGTAACCCTACACGCTTCCCATTTCCGGTAGGAGCCATGCCCGGCTATGATTTTAGCTTCAGTGGCCTGAAAACGGCGGTGCTCTACTTTTTGAAGAAGGAAACGGCCCAAAACGCCAACTTTGTGCAGGAAAACGTGGCCGACCTGTGCGCCAGCATTCAGCACACCATTATCCAAACACTTTTGCGTCAGTTACGCCGCGCTGCCGCCGACCAAGGCCTTACCCAAGTAGCGTTGGCCGGGGGAGTAGCCGCCAATAGTGGTCTGCGCCAAGCGTTGCAAGATGAAGCTGTAGTGCAAGGCTGGGCGGTATTTATTCCCGCTTTTCAATACTGCACCGACAACGCGGGCATGGTGGCCAAAACCGCCGAGTTTCAGTACCAAGCCGGTGATTTTGCCGATCAGCTCGTTAGCTCCGACCCTCGCCTGAAGCTAGCATAGCTTCATCTTACCTTCCTTACTTTAGGTAGATTTCGCAACCTTGCCCCTCGCATTTGCGAATCTTGCTTACGCCGCTCTCACCGCGGCTCTTTCCCATGGCCAAACAAAAAGACGATACGCCCAAGCGCGTCAATATTCTAAACCGTCGCGCGAGTCACGAATATGCGTTCATTGTAAAGTACGATGCGGGCATAATGCTACAAGGCACCGAAATTAAGAGCATTCGGGATGGCAGCGTGCAGATCCAAGACGGCTTTTGCTCCTTCCACCCCGATGGTAGCCTGTGGGTGCACAACCTAACCATTGCCAAGTACACCGAGGGTACATACAACAACCACGAGCCTACCCGGGCCCGCAAGCTGCTACTCACCAAGCGGGAGTTGAAACAGCTGGCTAACAAAAACCAAGAGCAGGGCCTCACTATTATTCCCATCCGTATGTTCGTCAACGACCGGGGATTTGCCAAGCTGGAAATTGCCCTAGCCAAAGGCAAGAAGCTGTTCGACAAGCGCGACGACCTGAAGGCCAAAGATCAGAAGCGGGAGATGGACCGTGCCCGGGACTACTAGCCCTACCTGCGAAAGGAGTTTTTAGGTAGATATTTGGCTAGTTGCATTTTAAGCGGGAGCTTCGTGCAAGTATAACGAGAGCAAGCGCGAGGAAAGCCTTTCGTTTGCCCATGACGAGCAATGGCTCCTCATGTCACCATTTCACCTTCCCATTGTTTTGGAACACGGAATCTGCGCCCTGAGCGTAGTGCCGGTACGCGCCGAGCCTTCCGACAAGGCCGAAATTGTTACCCAGTTACTTTTCGGCGACTGTTATTCTATCCTACTCGTTCAAGGAAACTGGTACCAGGTACGGGGCGCGGCCGATCAGTACGTGGGCTGGATAGACTTCAAGCAGCATACGCCGGTATCGGCCGAGTACTTGCAGGCGTGGCTCGCGCAGGATCATCCGCGTACGTTGGACGTAGTGCAAATGGTAAGCGACGAGAAGACACGCCTGCCCGTGAGCTTGGGCGCGCGCCTACCATTCTTTGATGGCATGACCCTGCGCCTGGGCGAGCGGCAGCTATTTTACAATGGAGCCGCCACAAATCCCGCCAACGGACACGGGCCCCATGGCCCCGTAGACCAGCGCCTGCGCTTACTGCAGAAAATGGCTCTTACCTTCCTTAAGGCGCCGTACTTGTGGGGCGGCAAAACATTGTTTGGTATCGACTGCTCGGGGCTGATGCAGCAGCTGTACGGGCTCATTGGCGTGCAGCTTCCGCGCGATGCTCACCAGCAAATCCAGCTTGGGCAGGTTGTGCACTTCGTAGGCCAAACGCGCCCCGGCGACTTGGCTTTCTTCGATAATGCCGAAGGGCGTATTGTGCATGTGGGGCTCATGCTGGAAGAGCAACAAATCCTGCATGCTAGTGGGGAAGTACGCATTGACCCCCTCGACCACAACGGCATCTTCAACCGTAACCAGCAGAAGTACAGCCATAAATTGCGTCTTATTAAGCGCATTCTCGTCGATTAGAACCAGTCCACCAGCAGGAGGCTGACCGGGCGCTGCTAGCAGCACCAAGTTCACCCCTATACGTCTTGCATTCTAACTGAATCTAAACGCGACGCCTGTTGTTAATACGCTAAGAATCATCTAGCTTTCTGGCAGACCAGATTCCTTTTTCTTAGCGTGTATGGACCAAAAAGTGCTTGTGTTGAACGGCGACTACACCGCTATTACCCTGTGTAGCGTGCAGAAAGCTTTTGTGCTGCTGTTTTTAGAGAAAGCCGAACTGATTGCCAAGTCGGATGGCGTGTTGCGCAGTGTGAGCAAGGCTTTTCCAAAGCCTAGCATCATCCGGTTGCAGCGCTATGTGCGCGTGCCTTATAAAGCATCGCCCTAAGCCGGCATAACATCATGAAGCGTGACCATTTTGAGTGCCAGTACTGTGGTTCGACGAAAAACTTAACGCTCGACCACGTGCTGCCCAGGAGCAGGGGAGGCGACTCCAGTTGGAGTAACTTGCTTACCGCTTGCTCCCGGTGCAACCACGCCAAAGGGCACCGCACCCCGCAAGAAGCTGGCCTTACCATTCGCCAACAACCTAAAAAGCCTACGCTTTCGGGTTTCTTGAAGCTAAGCGCTGGCACTCTCGACGAAAACTGGCACGCATACCTACACTAAAACCGGTTGCCCTCGGGCAAACCGGTTTTTTTGTGCGTATTCATGGCACAAAAAAGGCCCCGCGTACGATACGCGGGGCCTTTTTTATAGGGCATGCGGAAGCATACTGCGCTAGTAACGGTCGGCGGTTCCTTCTACCGTGCCGCCAGCTGCAAAGGCCAGAATGTCGCGGTTGAGGCGCTCTTTTTCCGTTACGAACAACCCGTGGGGTGCACCGCTGTATTCTACAAACTGAGCGTGCGATACATATTGCGTCATCCGCTCGCCGCTCACTTTGGCGGGTACGGTATCGTCGCTGCTACCATGAATAACTAGCGTAGGTACTTTGAGGGTTGCTAGGTCCTGGCGGAAGTCGGTAGCGGCGAAGGCGTACACGCACTGTTCCGTGGCGCGGGGCGAGGCCAATTGGCAGATAGACTGCATCCAATCTAGCGTGGCCTGGCTGACAGGGTGGCTGATTACGCCCACCCCGAAGAACTTCTTGCCAAATGACTGGAGGAAGTCAAACCGGTCTTTCCGGATGCCATCTACCATATCGTCGAACACTGATTTATCGGCACCGTCGGGGTTGTCGTCGGTTTTGAGCAGGAAAGGCGTCACGGCTGATACGAAAGCTACCTTGCTTACGCGGGCTCCGTTGTAGCGGCTCATATAACGTGCTACCTCGCCGCCACCCATGGAAAAGCCTACCAGCGTTACATCTTGCAGGTCTAGCGTTTCCAGCACCGCGTTTAAGTCGTCAGCAAGCGTGTCGTAATCGTTGCCCTCCCAAGTTTTGGATGAATTACCGAAGCCGCGCCGAGTGTATGCAATAACCCGATGGCCATGTTTAGGGAGTTCAGCAAGTTGGTACTCCCACATTTCATAGGTAGCGGGCCAGCCGTGAATAAGAACAATGGGGCTACCTTGACCTTGGTCAATATAGTGCAGCTTTACGTCGTTGCCGTTAACATCGGTACCTGCTTTGATATAGCTCATGATGAGGTTGTATGAGGAGGTGAGTAGGGAAATCCAGTAGTGCTTAAAAGCAGTGATATTCTACGCGGACAGGTGTGCACAGATGAGCTAATGCCAATATGTTGTACGTTGCCCAGCAGCGGTGAAGAAACCTCTTACTTTTGGCCTGATGAGTTACCTCCGCTCCACCCTTACATCCGTGCAAGGCCCTCTGTTGGGCAGCTTAATCCTGCTACTAGCCGCCTGCAACTCCGGTACCGACAAGCCAGCCGCTACTGCATCTACGGTTGCTCCCAAAAGTGCTACTTCGGAAGCCTCTACCTCGAATGCTGGCGCGTGGTATCGCCAGTACCGCACGCTGTTGCCCGGCACTACCGATAGCGTAACCCTACACCTACAGCGCTTTCCCAATAAACCCGGCGAATACACCGCCCGATTAGCAGGCTTTTATGCCGGCGCAGATGGGCAGCCTGGGAAGTGATGGGCAATCAAAGTGCTAGTACTCCCGATAGCCTTTTACTGCATGATACAAGTCCAGGTAAGGTAGGGGAGGGCTCTGTGGGTCCTCGGTGGCTTCTGCGTCGTCAAGGCAACAACTTGGTAGGCACCTTAGGCAATCAACCGTTGGTGTTGCGGCTTGTGCAGCCACCGGCTAGTGTTTCCCTGGTTGCTCATTCGTTTGTTGATTCAGTTGCTGCGCGGCCAGCCCATCCCCAGGATTCCCTTTTTGGTCGTATCCGGCTGCTGGCTCTGCTCCCAACGAGCGGCCCCGCTACACCACAGCTCACGGCTGCGGTAGTACGCGGACTGCGCGGCGACACTACCGACGCGAAGCCCGCGCCAGCCCTGGCGGCCCTATGGGAGCAACAACGATCCTCCTTTTTCAAAGACTACCAGGAGGACGTTACCCCCTTGCTGGCAGCAGCAGCTGACACTGCCAGCTACCGGCCTGCTGCTACCCTCAACTATGAAGCAGAAACGAGCACCTACGTTCTGTGGAATGCCGATAATCTGTTAAGTGTAGGATTCTTCAACTATAGCTACTCGGGTGGTGCTCACGGCAATTACGCCACGTCGGTGTGTAGCTACGACACCCGCACCGGCCGTGCCCTGCGCTTTGCCGATATCTTCCGGCCAGGTTCAGAGCTTCAACTCGAAAAGGTGCTTGGGAAATACGCTCGCCCAGCTCTAGGTCTTACTGCTGCCGAGCCATTGTCTCAAGCGTTGTTTACCAACTCCTTACCTGTCACCCACAATGTGTACCTGACCAGTGGGGGTGCTGTGTTTGTGTATGGGCCCTATGGAATAGCTTCCTACGCCCAAGGCGAAATCCGAATATTCGTGCCTTTTACTGCGCTAAGGCCTCTGCTTCAGCCAAGTGTACCAGTAGGGGGAGGAGAGGTGGTGCGCAAATGAAACCTTTGCTGAACGGATTAGCTTGGTAGGGACACAGGGAAGCGTGCAAAATCCCGCTCTTTCGAGCCAAGAAAATGGGCCACGGCGCAAGAAGCGGTACCTTTACCGCGGTTTTTCCTACCACCACCCTTTATGCTAGCACCCAAATTCGCGGCTTCGCGCTCCTTTCATCAGGAGTTGAAGCGCCGCACCAACGCCTACTTTCAAGAAGCCGGCAAGTCGACAACTGGCGGCAAGAGCTTGCTCTTTAAAGCTTGTCTGCTCACCGCGGCTTTCGTGGCTGTGTACCTCCACCTTGTGTTCTGGACTCCCTCAGCCTGGCTGGGAGTAGCGGAGTGCGCCTTACTAGGCTTCATTGGCGCAGCTATTGGCTTCAACGTCATGCACGATGGTGCCCACGGATCCTTTAGTAAATCTAAGTGGATCAATCAGTTTGCGGCTTTCACGCTGAATGTGATGGGCGGCAACTCCTTTATGTGGAACATGAAGCATAACCTCATCCACCACATGTACACCAACGTGGAAGGCGTGGATGATGACTTGGACGCTCAGCCTTGGCTGCGTCTCAGCCCCGACCAGCCTCGGCGCAAGCTGCACCGCTTCCAGCACCTATACTTCTGGTTCTTCTATGCGTTGCTCTTCATCGCCTGGATTTTCTACATGGACTACCAGAAGTACTTCCGCGGAAAGATTGGGGAGATGCCCATCAAGAAAATGACAGCGTCTGACCAAGGTGTATTCTGGGGTTTCAAAGCGCTCCACCTTGGTTTGTTTGTGGCACTACCAATTTACACAGTAGGCTTTGTCAGCTGGTTGGTTGGGTTCCTCGTGTTTATGGCAGTAGCGGGTTTTACCCTGAGCATCGTGTTCCAATTGGCCCACACCGTAGAGCACACCAGCTTCGTGGTGCCCCACGAAACCACCCGCAAGATTGAGGACGAGTGGGCCATCCACCAGATCAAGACGACTGCCAACTTTGCTACCGATAGCAAACTCATCAGTTGGTTGGTAGGTGGCCTCAATTTTCAAGTGGAGCACCATTTGTTCCCTAACATTTCTCACGTACACTACCCAGCCCTGAATAAAATCATCCGTCAGATGTGTGAGGAGTTCGGCGTGGAATACAACGAATACCCCAAGATGCGCTATGCCGTAGCTTCGCACGTAGCCCACCTACGCGAGCTGGGCCGGGCATAATCATCCTTATTAGCTAAATTAGAAAAGAAAGCCTTACAGAGATGTAAGGCTTCCTTTTTGCCATAAATCAGTATGACCAATAGCGAATAGATTGGTCATAAATTATGAGTAAGTCAAAAAGCAGGAAAGGCTTAGATAAGAGTCTAGCTTGCTTAAATAAGCATAAGGGTAGAGTAGTAGTTACGGTAGTGATTCTGTTTTTCGCAGGATAAGAATTTTGCAAAGAGGTATAGCGTAGCCACACAATCAAAAGTGGTCGTCAAGTAACAGGCTATGTCACAGATGGCAATAGCAGTAATGCCCATGTAGTCTGTAGCCTTACAGGCCTGAATTACCGAGTTACGGTTCCAAATCCTCCTCTAGGATTTTCTAGAGGGGATAGTTGTACCCTTAAGTTCCACTCTGCTTATCCTAACGAAATAGTTCTGTTGCGGAGGAAGTCGTGACAATACTAGCTAGCTGAATGATATAGAGACAAACAGGAGTATTTACTCTGCTCCAAACTCCGTATCTTTGCCGCCCCGCCAGGGTGGTGGGCCAGAGGTTTCGCTCTGTGTATCAAGTAAAAACGCGTTCCGGAGGCGGGCCCTGCGCCGGACGTGTACACGAGGGCCATTGCTAATATCATGGCAGAAGTAGTAGACAACTTCGACTGGGACAACGTTTCGGCAAATGCTTTCGGTGGTAACTACACCGCTGAGCAGCGCGCTGAAATGGAGCAGATGTACAGCGATACGCTGACCACTGTTCAGGAAGAAGAAGTAATCAAAGGCACCGTTGTGGGCATCACTGACCGCGACGTAATCCTGAACATCGGCTTCAAGTCTGATGGTTTGGTGCCCCTCTCCGAATTCCGCGACTTACCCGAGCTGAAAGTTGGCGACGAGGTGGAGGTGTTCATTGAGGACCAGGAAGACCAGAATGGTCAGCTGATCCTGTCGCGTAAGAAGGCGAAGATCAAGCAGGCTTGGAAAGCTATTTACGACGCTCTGGAGAACGACACCGTTCTGGAAGGCGTGGTAAAGCGCCGTACCAAAGGTGGTTTGATCATGGATCTGGACGGCGTAGAAGCCTTCCTGCCCGGCTCGCAAATTGACGTGAAGCCCATCCGTGACTTCGACATTTATGTTGGCCGTCGCATGGAAGTGAAAGTGGTGAAAATCAACGCCGCTTTCGACAACGTGGTAGTTTCGCACAAAGTCCTCATCGAGAAAGACCTCGAGAAGCAGCGCGAAGCCATCCTCAACAACCTGGAGAAAGGCCAGATCCTCGAGGGCGTTATCAAGAACATGACCAACTTCGGTGTGTTCATCGACCTCGGTGGCGTAGACGGTCTGCTGCACATCACCGACATCTCGTGGGGCCGCATCGCTCACCCGAGCGAAGTACTGCAGCTCGATCAGAAGCTGAACATCGTAGTTCTGGACTTCGACGAAGCCAAGAAGCGTATCAGCCTCGGCCTGAAGCAGCTGACTCCCCACCCATGGGATTCGCTGCCCGCCGACATGGGCGTAGGCTCGAAAGTGAAAGGTCGCATCGTAAACGTTGCCGATTACGGCGCGTTCATGGAAATCATCCCTGGTGTAGAAGGCCTGATCCACGTTTCAGAAATGTCGTGGAGCCAGCACCTGCGTAACCCACAGGACTTCATCAAGCAAGGTGACGTAGTAGAGGCTCAGATCCTGACCCTCGACCGCGAAGACCGTAAGATGAGCCTGGGTATTAAGCAGCTGACCGAAGACCCATGGACTCGCGGCGACTTCGCTACGAAGTACGCTGTAGGTACCAACCACAACGGTCTGGTGCGCAACCTAACCAACTTCGGCCTGTTCGTAGAACTGGAAGAAGGTGTAGATGGCCTCGTGCACGTTTCTGACCTGTCGTGGACCAAGAAGATCAAGCATCCTTCCGAAGTAGTGAAGGTAGGCGACCGTCTGGACGTAGTAGTTCTGGAGCTGGACGTTGCTAACCGTCGTCTGGCCCTGGGCCACAAGCAGCTGGAAGAAAACCCCTGGGATACGTTCCAGACGGTGTTCACTCCCGGCTCGGTGCATAAGGCTACCATCACGGAGAAAAACGACCGTGGCGCAGTTCTCGAACTGCCATACGGCATCGAAGGCTTCGCATATCCGAAGTCGCTGGTGAAGGAAGACGGCAGCAACGCTGAAAACGGCGAAACGCTCGACTTCCGCGTAGTAGAATTCTCGAAGGACGACCGTCGTATTGTACTGTCGCACACGGCTGCTTACAACCAGCAGGCGGAAGACGACAGCCGTACGTCGAAGTTCGCTAAGAAGAAGCCTACGACTGGTGCCGCTGCTCCTCAGGGCGAAGGCAAGCTGAGCGACTTGAAAAAGCCGCAAACTGCTGAGAAGTCGACCCTCGGTGACCTGGACGCTCTGTCGGCTCTGCGCGACAAGATGATGGGTAACGAGCGTCAGGCTGGCGAGCAGAAGCTAGCTGGCAAGGCCGCTCCTGCTGACGAAACTGCCGCTGAAGGTGGTATCCTGGCTGCTGTAACCGGCGCTGCCTCGGCCGCTTTCGACAAAGTTTCGGAAGTAGCTGGTGACGTAGTAGACACCGTGAAGCACGCTCTGTCTAACGACGACGCTGACCAGAAAGACGAAGAGAAAGCCTAAGCTTCCTAGTTCTTCTAACGAAGAAGGTCCTGGTGCAAACCAGGGCCTTTTTTGTTGGCAGGAAGCAAATTAAGTAACCGCGGAAGTGCTATAGCAACTCGGTGACACATATTTTCTTTCACTCTGCCAAGCACTTACCGCGAATCCAATGGAAAAAGTGCGTGGTATCTTGGCATAAGATAGATTTCGGTGTAAGTTTGCATCCTCAAAGCCTGGTGACGTGACCGAGTGGCTAGGTAGAGGTCTGCAAAACCTCCTACAGCGGTTCGAATCCGCTCGTCACCTCTTGTAAACCTCCATTGAAAGTGCGTCTTTCGGTGGAGGTTTTGTTTTGCTAGGAGCCCACTGCCATCGGTGAATAAGCAGCAAGGCTACCGGATATTTGTTTACCTTTGAGTGATGGTTAAGGCAATGCCCATTGCCTTGTGTTCCTGTTTTCTGAGTACGCAATGTGCCCCGGTCGACTAGCCCCGACTGGGGTTTTTGCGTTTAGGAGCACGGTTTCTCAGCTAGCACAACAGCTCCTGATTTAATTGCTTCCCTGTAGGAACCGGTAGCAGTTTGGCGAGTATAAAAGTGCGCTATGGGTTTCTAATAGCATAATCCCTAGATTTCGATTCCGCGTACAAGCACTCACGTTTCTACTCTTTCCTCCCTGCGTTTATGAAGATTATTGACCTCCGCACCATGCGCGGCCCCAGCTACTGGTCTGTTCGGCATCACAAGTTGATTGTCCTGAAAGTAGACTTGCAAGACTTGGCCGACACATGGTCGAACGCAATGCCAAGCTTGGCCGCGCAATTACCGGAGCTACTCCCTGAACTAGAACAAACCCCACCGGCTGAAAACAGCAAGACAATTCACAAGCACCCGCCGCTTACGCGAGAACAGTTGGCCGACGGCGAACCACTAGGCCATGTAATTCAGCACGTAGCCTTAGCCTTGCAGCGTACGGCAGGAATGCCCGTGTATTGGGGCAAGTCACACCCTGCACATCAGGATGGGGTAGAGTTTGTGGTGTTTAGTTACCAGGAAGAGCGGGCCGGTCGAGCCGCTGCGGAGGCTGCCGTGCAATTGGTAGACGACTTGTGTCACGGGCGTGAGATTCAGCTCAAGCCCATTATCGACGAACTGCACGAGATTCGGGAGGAAGAGTTTTTCGGCCCGAGTACGTGGAGCATTGTATCGGAGGCGGCTTCGCGCAACATCCCGTACATCCAGCTGAAGAATAGCAGCATCATTCAACTGGGCTACGGAGTAAATCAGAAGCGCATTTGGGCTACCACAACTAGTTACACCTCGCATGCAGGAGTAGAGGTAGCTGGCAATAAGAACCGCACCAAGGCAATGCTCAAGGACGCGGGAGTTCCCGTGCCATATGGTACCACTGTTTATTCGGAGGCGGGCCTACGGGATGCGGTAGAAGACTTGGGCTTCCCTATCGTGACGAAGCCATTGGATGGCAACCACGGTAAAGGCGCTACCATCCGCATCATGAACTGGGAGGATGCCGTCGAGGGCCTCAAGGCCGCGCAGGTATACTCGCGCGCCGTGATTGTGGAGCAGTACATCCAGGGCGATGATTACCGACTGCTGGTGGTCAACGGTAAGCTGATTGCCGCCGCAAAACGGACCCCTGCTGCCGTGAAAGGTGATGGGAAGCGTACCATTCAGGAGTTGATAGACGAAGTGAATACCGACCCGCGCCGTGGGGTAGGGCACGAGAAAGTACTGACCAGCATTAAAGCCGATCAGCACACGCTTGATATTCTTCGTAACCAAGAACTGACGTTAGAGTCGGTGCTACCGGAAGGCCAGACGTTATACCTGAAGAGTACGGCCAATATCAGCACGGGCGGTACTGCCACCGACGTGACAGACCTAGTGCATCCCTACAATTTGCTGCTAGCCGAGCGTGTATCCGGCATTGTGGGACTGGACATTTGTGGCATCGACGTGCTAACCTCGGACATTGCCATCCCTCTGAATGAAACCCGCGGTGCCGTAATCGAGGTAAACGCAGCGCCCGGTTTCCGCATGCACATCTCGCCTACCGATGGTTTGCCTCGCAATGTAGCCGCGCCGGTAGTAGACATGCTGTTTCCTCAGGGCAGCACTGCCCGCATTCCCATCTTCGCCGTCACCGGCACCAACGGTAAAACGACGACCACGCAGTTGTTGTCGCATATCGTGGCATCGAAAGGCTACAAGGTAGGGCATACTACCACGAGTGGCATCTACATCCAAGGGGTACAGCTCCAAAGTGGAGACTGCACCGGCGGCCAGAGTGCCGAATTTGTGCTCAAAGATCCTACGGTGAACTTCGCAGTCCTTGAAACGGCTCGGGGAGGTATGTTGCGCTCCGGCCTAGGATTTCATACCTGCGATGTGGCCGTAGTAACCAACGTGGCGGCCGACCACCTCGGCATGCGCGACATCTATACGGTAGAGGAAATGGCCGCTGTAAAGGGCGTGTTGCCACGTACAGTGCGCAAGAATGGCTGGGCAGTTCTCAATGCCGATGACGACCTCGTGTACGCCATGCGAGAAAAGCTGGAGTGCCGAGTTGCGCTATTCAGCATGGACGAGCACAGCCCCCGGATTCGGGAACATGCCGAACAGGGTGGGCTAGCTGCCGTGTACGAAGAAGGTACATTACTATCTACAAAAACAGCTATAAGCTTCGGATTGATCGGGCGTCGGAGTTTCCTATTACGTTTGGCGGCCGGGCTACCTTCAATATCGAAAACTCCTTGGCCGCAGCTCTGGCTTGCTACTGCTACGGGTTTGATAAAGACGACATTAAGCAAGCACTTCGGACTTTTGTGCCATCGGCTACCAAAACTCCGGGCCGAATGAACGTCTACAAGTTTCCGACGTTCGAGGTAATCGTGGATTATGCGCACAATACCCACGGCATCGAGAAGTTTGCGGAGTTCCTTAATGCTACTGAAGCTACGCACAAAGTTGGCGTAGTCTCGGGCCTGGGCGACCGGCGCGATGAGGATACATTAGGCTTCTCGCGGGTAGCAGGTCGCATCTTCGACGAGGTGGTACTGCGTCAAGACCGGGACCTGCGCGGTAAAACCGCGGAAGAGTTAAAGGAAATCATGACCCAGGGGTTGCGGCTTGATGCTCCGGAACTACCCATCACCTACATCGAAAACGAGATGGATGCCATTGACCACGTTCTGACGACAGCTAAGCCTGGTTCAGTGGTAGTTCTCTTCACCGAGAATATCAAAGACACCCTCAAAAAGCTAGACGAGTACGAATCGAAACTTTAAGGACCACGTTCAGCACCGCATACAACAACGGCTTGCCAGATGGCAAGCGTTGTTGTATGCGGTGCTGAAAAAGCTGGGCTAAGTGCCTTACGCTTACTATTTCAGAGTAAAGGTGGTTTTGCCAATCATCACTCCACCCGAGTACAGTTCTACGGTGTGCAGGCCCGTCTTGTAAGCAGCTCCTTTAGCGTACAGGAACTGTACTGGCTGGCGGGTGTTGTCGTACACGATGTCTTGCTTAGCCGTATAGAAGGCCTCTGCACCGTCGATGGTGAACGTGCCGCCGCCCGTGCTCAGGTTGTAGAGAGCTGCGCCGTCGGGCTCGATCAGGCGCATCATAATTTGCTTGGTTTCCTTCGGGGCTACGTCGTTGCGAGCTAGGTTGAAGGTAACCTTGATTTTCTCGACGCGCTTGGCTTTGAATTCGTTGTCGTCGTCGTCTTTCTCTTTGTTGCGGCTGTTTACTACGCCTACTCGAATATTTTCGGCTTGCAAACGAGAAGCAATGTTGACTTTCTCAGTCAACTCTTGGTTGGAGCGAACTACTGTCGAAATGGTGTCCGTCAGCTTGTTTTGACGCTCTTTCAGGGTAGTAGTCTCCGTGTAAAGGGCTTCGTTGTCGGCTTTTAGCTGCGCAATTTCTTCGTCCTTTTTCTTGAGCTGGTTCTCGAAGTTGGAAGCGCGCTGCTTAAAGCGGCGTTGCTCAGCAATGCTGAAGCTACCGGCCTTAAAAGAGCGTAGTTTTAGCAAGTCGGCATTGATCTGGGCAATGCGCGCTTCCAGTGAGTCGTTGGCTAGGCCCATGCCCTGCACTTCTTGGCTCTGGCGCTCAAAATCGGCCTTCAGGGCCTCGTATTGCTTAATCTGCTCTTCGAGCTTAGTGTCCTTGGTGAGCACGTCAGCCTGGAGCTCTTCATTCTGCTTCGACTTCTGCTGATTCATGTAAAACAACAGGCCATTAATGCCCAGCAGGACCAGAATCAGCGCTACAATCAGCAGGACGCGGTTGTTGTTCTTTGGTTCGGGGCTGTGGTCTTGTTCCATGTAAGGCGGGGTTTTAGTGGGGCCCAGGCAGTCCGGGCAGAGGTAGTACCTTTAGGGCAAAAATAATGGAGTTCTGTACCCAGGCAAGTCCGAAGGTACAATCCTGCCGTCATATGCTCCCGGATTCTTCCCTGAACGCTGCCTACTGGGAACAGCGCTACGCCGCCAGCCAGACCGCCTGGGATACTGGTGCGATAACGCCCCCACTGCTAGATTATTTCGTGCAACTAGGGCCGCCCGATGCTCGCCGGATTCTTATTCCAGGAGCCGGACGAGCGTATGAAGCTGAGTATCTGCATACTCAAGCTGGTCTCATGTAGTTGTGGTCGATGTGGCAGCTGCTCCCTTGGCCGACCTGCACCGACGAGCGCCTAGCTTCCCCGAAGCGCACTTGCTACAGCAGGACTTTTTCGCGCTAGCTCCAGATACGCCCTATGACCTATTGGTCGAACAAACTTTCTTTTGTGCTCTCAAGCCGGAGTTGCGGCCCGCCTACGCCCGCCAGGCTGCCCAATTGCTCCGGCCTGGCGGTACACTTATGGGCGTGCTGTTTGATACCACATTCAGTCAGCCTGGCCCACCTTTTGGCGGCTCCCGGGAGGAATACCATGAGTACTTTGCTCCCTACTTCGACTTCGTTCATTTTGAAACGGCTACTAACTCACTTCCTCCCCGTAGTGGGCGGGAGTTATTTATTTGCCTGCGTAAGAAGTAAGCGAAACTCTAGCTTTGCATACGGCGCTAGCCCTAAATGCTAGATACTGCTGTTCATTTTGCCTCACAAAGCACACTTACCCTGTGTGCTGCATCTTTTTATACCATGATTGAAGCCCTCGCTAACGTTCTGCCCCACTTTCGCAATACCAACTCAGGTCAGTTTTTCCTGATGGCCGGTCCGTGTGTTATCGAAGGGGAAGATATGGCTTTGCGCATTGCTGAACAAGTGCGCCAACTCACCGACAAACTTCAAATTCCTTACATCTTTAAGGGTTCCTACCGCAAAGCCAACCGTTCCCGCCTCGATTCTTACACCGGCATTGGCGACGAGAAAGCACTGCGTATCCTGCAGAAAGTAGGCCGAGAGGTTGGTGTACCCACCGTCACCGACATTCACGAGTCGGAGGAAGCAGCCCTAGCCGCCGAGTACGTGGACGTGCTTCAAATTCCGGCGTTTCTGTGCCGACAAACGGATTTGCTTATTGCCGCTGCCAAAACCGGCAAAGTAGTAAACGTGAAGAAAGGCCAATTCCTGTCCGGGGAGTCGATGCAGTTTGCGGTAGACAAAGTGCGTCAGTCTGGCAACGAAAACGTTATCCTCACCGACCGAGGTAATTCTTTTGGCTATTCCGATTTGGTAGTGGATTTCCGCAACCTGCCCGTGATGCGCGAGTTTGGGGTACCCGTAGTAATGGACGTAACGCATTCCTTGCAGCAGCCTAACCAGAGCAGCGGCGTTACGGGAGGCAAGCCTCAACTCATTGAGACGATTGCGAAAGCTGCCATTGCTGTTGGTGCCGATGGGTTATTCATTGAAACGCACCCTACACCAGCTACAGCTAAATCAGACGGAGCCAATATGTTAGCGCTGGATCGGTTGGAGGAGCTACTGATTAAACTTACCCGCGTTCGGGAAGCGGTGCGGTAAGTAAAAATTAGTATTTTGTCTTTGCCGGCAGCCTCCATTCAGGGACAAGGGTTTGCCAAAACATCCACTATATTTGTCTCGTTGAAACGAAAGTAGCAGGACACATGTGCGCCCTGCTACCGTTACCGCTAGGGAGTGAATAGCAGGTATAAACCGCCTATTCCGCCTAAAGCGGCCACTAACCTTACAATGAAGGTAGTGGTCACCTGAATGGAACATTCGAATCGAAGTCCATCCAGATTTGTACGACCCTGTCTCATAACACTGGATTTGAGGGTGGCCTAAACACCCTTCTTATCCTGAAGCCCGTGCTCGTAACACGGGCTTCGCTGTTTTTAGGCAGCCGTGTTGGCGGGGTGACAACCGTACGTGTGCCAAATATAATAGTATCGGAGTAGTTTGTTTGCTACTTATATTAGTATAATTGTTTACGGATCAGCTTCTGGCTAGGCAGAAAGCCGCCGCGTACGTTCTAGCAGCTTATCAACTGCATGATCAAAACGCAGGATGAAATGCTGTTTTGGTTGACTAGAGCGGAAAAACACTAGGCCAATATAGAACAGGTCAATAGTCAATACTACGTCAGGATGCTGCTTGACTGCTGCCCAGGCTTTTTCCATTTCTGCCGACCAATGGATGTCATCCAGCACAAATACGGTGTGCTCCGTCCGATGCTGGTTAAGCAACTCGAAGTAGCGCATGGTCGGCTCATAACGGTGGTTGCCATCGAAGAAAGCAAAATCTACCGGCATTGAGAGGCTAGCTAGGGTAGGAGCCAACGTATCATCTAGATTGCCTTCTACCAGTTCCACGTTCGGTAAGTTCAGGCGAGTAAAGGTTTCTCTGGCCACTTCTGCTGTCTGCGGGCAGCCCTCAAACGTAATGACATGAGCGCGGGAAGAAGCCTTGGCTAAGTACGCAGTTGTAATGCCCAGCGAAGTGCCCAGTTCCACGACCGTCTGCGGCTGCAAATGATTCACCAACCGGAATAGTAGCTGCCCTAGTTTGGGGGGCTTAGCCGCCGTGCGCACAATATCTTGGAGCCGGCGCGTACGGCCTGCGCCTGTGCGAGAGCCCGCACCGAAGTCGCGCACCGTTATGGCAGTAGGGTCAATGAGTAGCTGGCCTCGGCGTGTCTCTACGGCATCGTACGCCGCAAAGTGGCCAGTATGATTGATGAGGTGAGTGTAGAGCCGAATACAAAGGGAGAGTGCAGCCCATGGGCATTGCCGGAGCGAAGTAGGAAACGGAAATAGCTGAGGACCTGAAAGAGCAAAAGGAGGGGAGTTATGAATGAACAATGGATGCTCGCCAGCTAAAGAAAAGAAAAACGGCGGGCCGTTCAACCCACTAGTTGAACAGCCCGCCGGTGTACCATTCAGCCTTGCGGCTGCGCAAATTAGTTTAAGCGGTAGGGCACCACAAGCGTAAACTCGGGAATCTCAACTGCAAATTCGCTACCGTCCATTAGGCGTTCCATTTGGTAGGTACCGCGCATTTTGCCTAGCCCCGACTTCAGGTTGCAGCCGGAAACGTACTGATGCGATTCACCAGGCTCTAAAATAGGTTGCTGGCCTACTACACCTTCGCCTTCCACTTCCCGTACCATGCCGTTGGCATCGTAGATGTACCAGTGGCGGCGGAGCAGCTTTACAGTGAACTCGCTGTCGTTGCGAATATCAATTTTGTAGGCAAACACGTAGTGTTCCTGACCTGGGCTCGAATAATCGGGCAGGTAATTGGTGGTCACGCTGACGGTTACACCCTGTGTTGTGGTCGTATTCATGGCTCCTGAAATCCGGGGTGGGAGAAAGCTAACAGCCCTTATGCGGAATTTGGTTTATCTACGCAGCCGGAGCACCCAAGGTCTCCCCAAACCAAAAAATAATACTCTCCCTATGTCTGTAAAGATAGAAGAAAGCTGGCGCAAGGTACTTCAAGATGAGTTTGAAAAACCGTATTTCCAACACCTGATAGCATTTGTTAAGGGAGAATATGCTACCACAACGGTGTATCCTCCTGGCCCACAAATTTTTCATGCTTTCGATGCCTGTACCTTCGACAACGTGAAGGTTGTCATCTTGGGGCAAGACCCTTACCATGGTAAAGGGCAAGCCCATGGCTTGAGCTTTTCCGTAGCCGAGGGGGTACGTACGCCTCCTTCCTTGCAAAACATCTTTAAGGAACTGCAAAGCGACTTGCCCAGCACCCCGCCTGCTCCCAATGGCAACCTTGATCGGTGGGCTCAGCAGGGGGTACTCCTACTCAATGCCACCCTTACGGTGCGAGCTAGTGACCCGGGTAGTCACCAGAAAAAAGGGTGGGAGCAGTTTACGGATGCTGTGATTCAGAAAATTTCCCAGGAAAAAGAGCACGTTGTGTTTATCCTGTGGGGTGCCTACGCCCAGAAAAAGGGGGAAATCATTGACGCAACAAAACACCTGGTGCTTAAAGCGGCCCATCCGTCTCCCTACGCTGCCGATAGGGGCTTCTTCGGCTCCCGCCCGTTTAGCCAGACGAACACCTATCTGGAAAAGCATGGTGTGGCGCCTATCCAATGGTAGAGGCAATACTCTGGTACTGGCACACCAAACCAAAAGAGCTTGCCCACGGGCAAGCTCTTTTGGTTTATCTATTAAGTAGAACAGTAGAAAATATAGAGTTTCTTCTGTTCGGAACTGACTCCCCAGGAGGTTAATCTACTAGGTTGAACAGGCGGTTCCAACGAATCTTATTGAGGAACGAAGCATGCGGATCTACGGACAGCCAAATCAGTACGGCCTTACCTACGATGTGGTCTTCCGGTACGAAGCCCCAGTAGCGCGAGTCCTCGGAATTGTGCCGATTGTCGCCCATCATGAAATAGTAGTTTTGTTTGAAGGTATAGCTAGTTAAAGGCTTGCCATTCTGCGAGATGGTGCCATCTTCCGCAATAGTAATGCCTTCATTGTGCTCGTATAGCTGAATGATCTTCTGGTAGGTGCGTACATTCTTGGCGTCCAACTGCACCGTCTGGCCCTTTTGTGGGATCTGCAACGGACCGTAATTGTCGCGGTTCCAGCCTGGAAAGGGTGGGTCAGCTACTGCGGCGGTGGTAGTAGGCAGGTCGGGGTTATTGGGGAATACAGCATCCGTCAGGCCTGGCTTCATGCGCAGGTCTACAATTTCCTGCACGTAGGGCTGCTGCTTGAAGAAGTTGTAGGCCGCGCGAGTCATGTGCACACTGTAGCCGCCGCCGTAGTAAAATGGCTGACCATTCTCCTGATCATCGTAGTTGACGACGCCAAACTTCTTGAAAGCATCCAGCAGATCATCATTCGGCTGGGCTACCCGAATGAAGTAGCTGCTTTGCATCTCTGGATAGTTCTTGGCCGGCTTATCGTTAATGTACACCTGCCCTTCTACAATCTTCAGTACATCGCCGGGAATGGCAATGCAGCGCTTGATGTAGTTCATGCGCAAGTCGGCAGGATGCTGCTTCTCAGTAGGCACATTGAACACAACTACATCGTTGTTTTTCACCGACGAGAAGCCAGGTAGCCGGTAGCTCGGTAGCTGAATAAGTTCGGAGTAGCTCTTGATATTAGTGCCCCAAATGGTTTGGTGCGTAAGCGGTACCTGAAGCGGAGTTTGTGGGGTGCGAGGACCGTAGTGCAGCTTGCTCACAAACAAATAGTCGCCTACCAATAGAGAGTGCTCCATCGAAGGCGTTGGAATGGTATACGCTTCGAAAGTAGCCCAGCGAATAAGGGTTGCAGCCACTACAGCGAACAGAATGGCGTCGCCCCACTCGCGGAAGGCACTCTTGCGCTTTTTCGGCACAGGGGAGTTCGAGTCGGGAGCCGGGGCCGGCTTATTCTTTTCGAGGTATTTCTCCCAGGATTGTGATTGTACAGCCATAACAGTCAGGGCCAGAAAAACAGACAGCCGGCACACGCCGGCCTCTTTCAGCTTCAACGCCGGAATATCCGAAATAATGCGATGGAAAGCAGCGAAGTATTTAGTTCATGATTTCCGGAATGCCTACAGTGGATACTGTGCCTATAAGGCAAGTGTGCTTTCACTGCGGGCATCACAGAAGGGGCTGTGCTACAGTCCCAAGAGGTCTTTCATACCGAATACCCCCTGGCGGCCGGGGAGCCATTCGGCAGCAAGCAAGGCGCCCTGCACAAATCCGTCGCGGGTGTGTGCTTCGTGCTTTAGCTCAATATCATCGGCCGCTGAGGAGTAGGTGACGATGTGCGTGCCAACCACAGCACCCTCGCGCTCAGAAAGAATAGCTAGTTCTTCGGGTGCTTGCGTGGCCTCGTTGCGCCAAGTGGTTTTATTAGGGAAGTGACGTAAAATTCCTTCGGCAGTGGTGATGGCGGTGCCGCTGGGCTGGTCTACCTTCTGGGTATGATGAATCTCCCGTACTCGTACATCGTAGCCGCCGAACTGATGCATTTTGGCGGCGATATACTCATTGAAGTGGAAAAACAGGTTCACCCCTACGCTATAATTAGAGGCGTAAAATAGCGGAGTGCCTGTCTGCTGGCTTAATGCCTGCGCCTCAGCAAAGTGGTGGAGCCAACCCGTGGAGCCACATACTACTGGCAAACCCTGGCGTAAGCAGGCTTGCACGTTTTGATAGGCCGCATCAGGGTGCGTAAACTCAATTGCAGCGTCGACGGTAGCAGGAGTAAAATCGGAGATGCGTACATCGGGCCGCGAGGGGTCCACGATGCCGGCAATCTGGTGACCACGCGCCACGGCCTGGGCCTCGATGGCCCGGCCCATTTTGCCGTAGCCAATCAGCAGCAGCTTCATTCAGGTAAGAGTAGGAGGTGTTGAAGAAAGAGCAGGTAGGAACTCGGAGTCTGCTACTCCGATGGGTTGTTGTTGGCAAGAGACGTCCTGCCTGCTACAAGAGACTCAGTGTGCCAAGTTATCTCCAGTAAAGGCTGACGGCAAGGCCTGCTCCGGGAACAGCAGTACGTGAGGGTAGCGCCGCCGGATCGAGGCGCAAACTCAAATCCTCACTGATATCAAAATCGCGCAAGTGAGCATCTACGAGAGCATCCAGAATAGTTATACCGTAGGCTAAAGCAGTGTAGGCAATAAACGTATCCCGGTAACGCCGGTAGAACACGATACCCCGTTCAATATTTTCTGACCGAATCTCCTGAGAGACATTTGCGCCAGAAAGTTTACTTAGTGGGGTGCCCTCCACGTAGGGGTCTTGCCCGGGCCCGTAAACAGTGCGGTATTCCTGTTTGCCCTTCACGTATTCCTTGTACCGGCTCTGGTAGTGAAATAGCCCGTAGCCTACCCCACCCAAAGCGCCGTACACGAGTGGCAGTTTCCAGTAGCGGTGGTTATAGATTTGCCCCGCCCCCGGAATAGCCAGGGCTAAGAACGCTGCCTTTTGCGGACGGGTAACCCGAAAGCCAAGCAGCTTTTCTGTGCGTCGTGAGGAGTCGGCTACGGCGGTCTGACGCACTTGCGTGGAGTCGGGGCCAGCCGTTACAACAGTTTGCGCCTGGGCTAACTGGGCCAGTGGTAGTACCGCCAGCAAGCACAGAAGAACTAGTACGCGTTGGACCCCAGACATAAACGGGCGGTTAAGCAGGTTGTAGAATGTGCAGAATACGCTGCATGTCCTCTACCGAGTCAAAAGCAATTTTGATTTCTCCCCGGCCTTGGGGGCCCGGCTTCACTAGCACACGCGAGCCAAACCGTTCGGTCAAGTGGCGCTCAGTACGGCGAAGTTCAGCGGCAGGTACTACGGGCGTAGCTGGCTGTGAAGATTTCTTTTCAGTTTCAGTAGGGGCGGCAGCGCCGTTGCGCACCAGTTGCTCTACCCGGCGCACAGAGAGGTCCTCATCCACAATGCGGCGGAACAATCCAAGCTGCTGCTCAATGTCATCAATGTTGACAAGGGCACGGGCATGACCCATGCTGATTACATTGTCGCGCAGGCCAATCTGAATATCGGGCGGCAACTTGAGCAGGCGGAGGTAGTTCGTTACCGTCGAGCGGTTTTTGCCAACCCGGTCGCCTAGCTCTTCCTGCTTCAAGTTGCATTCGCTCACGAGGCGCTGATAGCTCAGTGCTATTTCAATGGCATTGAGGTTCTCACGCTGAATGTTCTCGATGAGTGCCATTTCCAGCATTTGCTGGTCATCGGCCTTGCGGATGTAAGCAGGAATGGAGTCGAGACCGGCCAGCTTGGAGCTTGCAAACGCCGCTCGCCCGAAATCAACTGATAGGTGTTCGTGCCCGTTTGGCGCAACGTCACGGGCTGAATAATACCCTGCACCTTAATACTTTCCGCCAAGTCCTGTAGGGCTTGTTGGTCGAAGTGGGTGCGCGGCTGGTAAGGGTTGGCTTCGATCTGATTGACCGAAATCAACCCAACGGAGTTTACTGGATGCGGCACCAAGCCCACCCGTTCGCTCTTTTTCTCGTAGCTGCCTTCAATCAGGGCATTGAGGCCCCGGCCTAGACCGCCAATTTTGCGCTTGGCCGCCGCGGGAGCCGCTGCCGGCGTAGGTTTCTCTTCGTTCTTCTCTGACATACCTGCAATCAGCCCTCGCCCAATGGCAGACGAAAGCGGGATTCAAAAATACACAAACGGCGGGGAAGGCCGGGAAATTTTGTGGGAAGTTCAGTTTTCGCTGAAATTCAACCTGTCCCAATAAAAAACGGCTGGCGAATTACTCCACCAGCCGTTTTTAAGTTCTTTGTACTAAGCACTAGGCTGCGTCTTCTGCAGCCTCTGGCTCGCCAGCAGCTTCCACATTCTTCTCCACGATTTCGCGGGCCAAGTTCAGGTAGCTAATGCTGCCTTTGCTTTCGGCATCGTGCAAAATGACTGGAATGCCAAAGCTCGGCGACTCCGACAGCTTTACGTTACGCGGAATGATGGTATCGAAAACTAGCTGCTGGAAGTGCAGCTTCACTTCCTCAACTACTTGGTTGGAAAGGCGCAAGCGCACATCGTACATAGTCAGTAGGATGCCTTCAATCTCTAGTTCCTCGTTTAGGCGGCTCTGGATGATTTTGATAGTGTTCAGCAGCTTGCCTAAGCCTTCCAAGGCAAAGTACTCGCACTGCACCGGCACAATAACCGAGTGAGCAGCCGTGAGAGCATTAACCGTTATCAGACCTAGGGAAGGTGAACAGTCGATGATGATAAAGTCGTACTGATCGGCGAGGGGGCGCAGGGCCTCCTTCATCTTCTCCTCCCGGTTGGGCAAGTTGATCATTTCCACTTCGGCCCCAACGAGGTCGATGTGGGAGGGAATGAGGTCGAGGTGAGGAAGGATGTTGGTATTCAAGATAATATCCTGAATGTTGATGCCATCCACCATGCACTCATAAATGCTGGTTTGAATATCCTTCGGGTCGAAGCCCACGCCGGAGGTAGCGTTGGCCTGGGGGTCGGCATCCACGAGCAGGGTCCGATATTCCAGCGCGGCCAGGGAGGCCGCTAGGTTAATCGAGGAAGTGGTTTTGCCGACTCCGCCCTTCTGGTTGGCTACCGCAATGATTTTACCCATTTTCGTTCGTTGTGAGTTTTCAGTTGCCTGTTGTCAGTTGGCACCAATCAGCTTGTGCTGTAGTACCTGACAACTGGTAGCTCATATAGTAATGGTTTCGCCGATTTTCAGCAGTACCAGCTCTTTGCCAGCCGCTGCCGCTTTGTTGCGTGCTTCTTCCTGGTCGATGGAAATGGGCGGGAAGGTATCGTAATGCATGCCAATGATGCGGCTGGCCCCGGCCCAGTCGGCCGCTACAAGCGCATCGTCGATACCCATGGTGAAATGGTCGCCAATGGGTAGGATAGCCGCGTCCAGCGTGTAACGCTCCGCCAGAATTTTCATGTCGTAGGTCAGGGCCGTGTCGCCAGCGAAGTAGATAGTTTTACCTTCTGCTTCGATAACGAAACCAGCGGCCAGACCGCCATAGGAACCATCGGGTAAGGAGCTAGAGTGCGCAGCTGCTACCATTTTTATGGTACCAAAGGGCAGTTTAACGGTGCCACCCAGATTCATGGCGTATGTGGTCTTAAGACCCTTTTGGCCAAACCAGCCAGGACTTCTACCATGCCTACGAGCTCAGCGCCGGTACGCTTGCCAATTTCCTCCACGTCGGCTACGTGGTCGCCGTGGCCGTGGCTCAGCAGGATATAGTCGGCCTGAATGGCGTCTACATCAATATCTTTGGCCAGCGGGTTCGGACGAATAAATGGGTCGAAAAGAAGGGTGCTGCCGCCGGTTTCGAGCAGAAAGGAGGCGTGACCGTAGTAGGTGAGGTTCATAGGAAGAAAGCAGTAGGACTGCGCCGGTGCAACAAACGCCGGATGTGGGATACCTTTGCAAATATACACTGTTTCGCCGTTCCCATGTTTCCGTTTTCGCGCTGTGCTGCCGGTTTCGCTTTCCTGTTGCTGCCCCTGCTCACGGCCTGTTCCGATGCCGGCCCAACCACTGATGCCCGGCGCGTGTTTCGCTACAATCAACCCGAGGCGCTGACTTCCCTGGACCCTGCCTTTACCAATAAGCAAGCAAATATTTGGGCGGCCACGCAGTTGTACAACGGCCTAGTGGAACTTGACGACAGCCTGAAGCCTGGCCCAGCCATTGCCCGGCGCTACACTATTTCTACCGATGGCAAAACCTACACCTTCACGCTACGCCCCGACGTGTACTTTCACGACTCGGAAGTGTTTGCGGGAGGGAAGGGGCGGCGCGTGGTAGCCCAGGACTTCGTTTACAGCTTTCGGCGCCTGCTAGATGGAGCTACGGCTAGCCCTGGCGGGTGGATTTTTCGGGGTAAGGTGTTGGAAAACAGCCAGGGCGAGCCACACGATACGTGCTTTGTAGCGCCGAACGACAGCACCGTGCGGGTATACCTTAAAGAGCCGTTTATCCCATTCTTGGGTATTCTAACAATGCCCTATGCGTACGTAGTGCCGCGCGAAGCTGTGCAGAAGTATGGCAAGGATTTTCGGGAGCATCCCGTTGGAACAGGACCTTTTCTTTTCAAAGAATGGGATGAGGCAATGCCATTGTGTACCATCGCAACCCTGCGTACTGGAAGAAAGATGCCCAAGGCCAGCGCTTACCTTACGTGGACGCAGTGCAGATCAGTTTTATCCAGGACCGCAAGACGGAATTCCTGACGTTTATGCAGGGGAAGCTAGACTTCCTGAGTGGTATTCGGGCCGGCTCCCGCGACCTGATTATGTACCCTGATGGTACCGTACGAGAGGATTTTCGGGGGAAGTTTCGCCTGCAGAAAGTGCCCTACTTGAATACAGAATACCTCGGCCTGCAGCAAGACCCCGCCCATCTGCGCGGCGACAATGCTGCGGCGGGCCGGGCGTTGCAGGATAAGCGAGTACGCCAGGCCCTGAACTATGCTCTCAACAAGCCAGATTTGCTGGCGTACTTCCTCAACAATGTGGGCGTGCCGGGCTTGTCAGGGTTTGTGCCGGCTTCTTTACCGTCTTACAGCCAGCAATTGGTGCCGGGCTATAGCTACCAGCCGGAGAAAGCCCGTCGGCTATTGAAAGAAGCGGGGTACAGTGCCGCTAAGCCTTTGCGTTTGCGCCTGGCTACTGTAGCTGAGCGCAAGGAGGTATGCGAGTATTTGCAGAAGAACTGGGCCGATGTGGGCGTGCAGGTAGAAATTGATGTAAACCAAGCAGCCGCCCACCAGGAGATGGTAGATAATGGCAGCAGTGCTTTCTTCACCAAAAGCTGGCTCGGCGACTACCCCGACGCGGAAAACTACTTGGCCCTGTTCTACAGCAAAAACTTTGCTCCGGCGGGGCCAAACAAAACGCATTTCCAAAGTGCCGCCTACGACCGGCTCTACGAGCAAGCTAAGCTGGAGCAGGACGTAGCTAAGCGTTACGATCTGTATCAGCAGATGGACCGCATTATTGTGGAAGAAAGTCCCGTTATACCGCTCTATTACGACGAGGTAGTGCGCCTTACGCAGAATAATGTGCAAGGCCTCACACCAAACCCTATGAACCAGCTGGTGCTAGAGCGGGTACGGAAGAACTAACTTACCTATAGTGTCCCCACGCAAAAGGGCCATTTCAACTACTGAACTGCTGCGTGGGGACGTAGGTGTATTACTTATCGTTCAGCCGTAACACCCAAAGCCTTTTCTATTTCGGTGTTAAGGGTCGCAAACAAGTTTCGTAGCTCAACAGGAGCTCCGCTTTCTGCCCGCACGGCCTTGGTCGTTCCATCAGGATAACGGATGGAAAGCGCCGTGGTTGGTAGGTCAGTAACGCCGCTAGAGTACATATTGTCCAGTTTCTGGAACCCTAGGAGGTCGGCCTGCCGGAGCAAGTTTTGCACCACGCTGGGCGCAATTTGCGCGGTGCGCTTACCCTCAACGGGAGCATGGCGGAAACCTTCGTATTCTACCCGGCCATCGGCGTACAGGCGAGCCGTATAGTGTGGGCACATACCGTAGCAGGGCGTGCGCTCAAACACCATAACGGGGGGTATTTGCTCGGCCGATGCGTTTTTTTCGGTCTTCGGCTGCTCCAGCGTAGTCTGTTCTGGCTTGGTAGAAGATACGTGGTGGCTAGTAGTGCAAGCGGGTAAAATACCCAGGCTCACGAGCACAACAACGGCTGATAATAGGCGGCTCATATACTGGAAGGAGGTAGAGGAAGGGTGTGTCTGGTGAAGCCAAAATTGGTGCCAATGCAAACCGCCCCGCCGCTTACAAAGCGACGGGGCGGTTTAGCGTTACAGTAGCTTGTGACCTACTGCTTCTACGAACGACGCGTTTTGCGTGGGCGCTTCGGGGAAACATCCGAGGCTCCCGTGCCACTGTCATCCGACGAGTCATCGTCCGTAGCCGCCGTAGGACGACCACCCTGGCGGGACTGGTTTTCCTTTTCTTGGGCAGCCTTCATGGCATCCTGCAGGCGAGCCGCAAAGCCTGAGGGCTTCTTATCCTTGTTCTTGATTTTGTTAGCTTCCAGCTTAGCCCGCAGCTTGGTGTCGTCTACGAAGCGGCGCGTAATTGCTTGCTGGGCCAAGGTTACCAGGTTCGAAATCAAGTAGTACCAAGTGAGGCCGGCCGAGAAGCTGTTCAAAACGAAGAAGAACACCAGCGGCATCAGGTAGCTGTAGAACTTCATAGGACCCTGCATGGCGGCGGGGTTGTTCTGGTTGCTCTGGTAAGTCATGGCTAGCGTCGAGAGGGTCATCAGCAGGGTGAAAAGGCTGATGTGGTTACCCAGGAACGGCACCGAGAAGGGGAGCTTGATCAGGTCGTCGTACGTGCTCAGGTCGTGGGCCCACAGGAAAGGCTGCTGGCGCAACTCAATCGCATTGGGAAAGAACTGGAACATGGCGAACAGAATCGGAATTGTGAGCAGCGTAGGTACGCACCCACTCAGCGCCGATACGCCCATGGTGCTGTGCAGCTTCATGGTCTCCTGCTGCTGCTTCAACTGGTCGTCGGGATACTTCTCCTTGATGGCATCAATTTCCGGCTTCAGTACTCTCATCTTGGCCTGCGACTCGTACGTTTTGTAGGTCAGGGGCCACGTCACCAGCTTGATCAGCACTACCAGCAGGGCAATGATGATACCGTAGGAACTAATGTATTGCTCCAGGAAGTGGAACACGGGCAGCACCACAAAGCGGTTTACCCAGCGGAATAAGCCCCAGCCTAGGTACACGTTCCGGTCGAAATCGGGTGCTACAGCCTTCAGCGTGTTGAAGGAGTTAGGACCAAAGTAAAAGCGGAAGTTGGCTTTGCTTTGCTGCACATCAGCAGCCGGAATAGCTAGCGTAGAGCTCAGCGTTTTGATGTAGGTAGTATCCTCCAGGTCTACCGTGGCGTTCAGCTGGCCCGACTGAAACTGGTTTTCAGCTACAATACCAGCCACGAAGAAGTCGTGCTTGTGAGCTATCCATTTCAAGGGCTCCGCCACCTTAACTTCTTCGGGCTTCTCCGAGGCTTCACCCAGGGCAGTGTGGTCGCCCGAAACCAGGTAGCGGTTAATGAGAGTATGATTGCGGTTCTGCTTGCGGTCCTGCTCCGTCTGGCGCACGTTGTCCACGAAGGAGAGCGTGAGTGGTTCTTGGGTCACCGAAGCCGAGAGGTTGTTAAAGCGCAGGTTGTATGCTAGCTCGTAGCTGCCTGCCGCCAGCGTGTACAGCTGCTCAATTTGCCCGCCAGCTACATCTGCTACGTAACGTAGCGTAGTGGTACCTTGGGGCTCGGCCCGGAAGTAGAGGTCCGACAACTTTACCTGGCGGCCGTCGTTCGTGCGGAAACGAGTATCGAGTTGGGCACTCTGAGCCGTAAAAAGGTCTAGTGGCTTCCCGGAGAACGTTTTGTAGTTGTTCAGACGAACAGCCTCCACGCGGCCACCCTTTGAGGAAAACGTGACGGTGATGTTCTCGTTTTTAAGCTGCGTGGTTTGGGCCGTACCCACCGCCGCTGACCCAAACGAGCCCAGAGCCTGAGTTGCTGCTGCTGAATCGAGCGGGGCGGAAGCAGTAGCAGCCGTGGCGGCAGTTGTCTTGGGCTTTTCAGCGGCCGGTTCCGGTTTGGGCTTGGGCGCGAAGAAAAGGTAGATGATGAGCAAGGCCGATATCAAAAACAGGCCGATTGCTGAATTTCTGTCCATTCAGGTAAGGATGAGGGGCAAAAGAGTACTACTAGGTGTGACCCCGCCAATCAAAAACCTGGCGACGCTACCGCAAAGGTCGGACTTGTCAGGCGAATATTTTGCAGGCGCGGCGTTTTGTCAGGCCGAAAGCTGTAATTCGCGTCGCTCAGGACGCTGAAAGCAGGACGTATGCAGCGGTAAAGGCACTATAAAAATCGTCATGCTGGTCTAGTCGAGCTTTGCATCCCGCGTGAAGGATGATGACCCAATGCTTAGCACGGGCAAGCTGCAACCAGTCCAGCATGACGATGTGGCGGTGCTGCCAATGCAGCTACCGCGTTTTTTCAAGCTTCTACGTTTAGCCTTTCCGGTTCTGGATGGCAGCACGCACGAAGCGGACAAACAGCGGGTGTGGGTTTTGCACCGTGCTTTTCAGCTCTGGGTGAAACTGCCCGGCTACAAACCAAGGGTGGTTGGCAATTTCAACCACTTCTACCAAGCCCGTTTCGGGGTTGAGGCCTGAGGCAATCATGCCGGCTTGCTCGTACTGCTTCAGGTAGTCATTGTTGAACTCGTAGCGGTGGCGGTGCCGCTCGCTGATGTGGTTACGGCCGTACGCCTTAGCTGCTCTGGAGCCCTTGCGCAGTTCACAATCGTAGGCGCCCAGGCGCATGGTGCCCCCCTTTTGGGTAATATTTTTTTGTTCCTCCATCATGGCAATGACGGGGTAAGGCGTTTGGGCGTGCATCTCCGTAGAGGAAGCTTCCTTAAGGCCCAGTACGTTGCGAGCAAACTCAACCACAGCCACCTGCATGCCCAGCAAATTCCAAAGAAAGGAATGCCGTTTTCACGCACGTGTTTCACTGCTAATATTTTGCCTTCGAAGCCACGCTCCCCAAACCCCGGCGCTACCAGCACTCCATCCACGCCGTGGAGCAGTTGCGCTACGTTGTCCTCGTTGATGTGGTCTGACTGAACGCTGCGCACAGTTACCTTGCACTCATTCTGAGCGCCGGCGTGTACAAATGCCTCGTTGATAGACTTGTAGGCATCAGGCAGCTCCACGTACTTCCCTACCAAGGCAATAGTTACCTCCTCGGTTGGGTTCTTCAGGCGGCCCAGGAAATCTTTCCACGACTCCAGGTCGGGTAGGGGAGCACCCCCGCCCAGCTTTAGCTTTTTAATAACGCGCTCATCCAAATGCTCTTTCAGCATGAGCAGCGGCACCGAGTAGATGCTGTCCGCGTCCAAGCTCTCAATAACGGAGTTGATGTTGACGTTGCAGAACAGCGCGATTTTGCGGCGCATATCGGCCGGAATGGGATGCTCGGAGCGGCATACCAGAATATCGGGCTGGAGGCCAGCGCTGCGCAAGTCACGCACCGAGTGCTGGGTGGGCTTGGTTTTCAGCTCGCCCGCCGCCTTCAAGTAGGGCAGCAGAGTAAGGTGAATAACCAAGGAGCTGTTTTCGGGCAATTCCCAGCGCAACTGACGCACCGACTCTACAAAGGGAAGGCTTTCAATGTCGCCAATTGAGCCCCCAATCTCCGTTATAACCACGTCGAAATCACCAGTTTGACCAAGTAACAGCATGCGCCGCTTAATCTCGTCGGTGATGTGGGGCACTACCTGCACGGTCTTGCCGAGGTAGGCGCCTTCGCGCTCCTTCGTAATCACGTGGTCGTAGATGCGGCCGGTGGTAACGTTGTTGGCCTGCGACGTTGGCACGTTCAGGAAACGCTCGTAGTGACCTAGGTCGAGGTCGGTTTCGGCCCCATCGTCGGTTACATAACATTCGCCGTGCTCATACGGGTTGAGCGTGCCGGGGTCAATGTTGATGTAGGGGTCGAACTTCTGGATGGTGACGCGGAAGCCGCGGGCTTGCAGTAGCTTGGCCAGGGAGGCCGAGATAATACCTTTGCCCAGCGAGGAGGTCACCCCTCCGGTTACGAAAATGTACTTGGCCGTTGCAGCCGTGGAAGTGGGGGTTCGGTCTGGCATAACGGGAAACAAAGTTAGCGGGAATAATCCACCGCCGCCCAGGAAAGTTTGTGCTACGCGCGCGGACTTTCAAAAACCGTCTCTAAACCAGAAGCACCCGGCAACTTGCGAAAAAGCGGCCGGGTGCTCCCAAAAAAACAACGGACGAGGTAGCTTATGCTTCCTTCGGTTCGGGTCCACGAAATACGTCGGTGCCTTGCACGGGCGCCAGCTTCACGGGGCGCCCTTCCCGAGCCGATTGGTAAATGGCTTCCATGATGCGTTGGTCCTGGAGGCCTTCTTCACCAGGCGTGTGAGGGTCCTTATTAGCTAGTATGCACTCCGAGAAATGGTCCATTTCGGCGGCAAACTGGTTTTTCGAGCTCAAGGTAATGTGATTCTCCATTTTGGCTGGCCCCTCGGCGTAGGAGGTTTGCAACTGCTGGCCCTTGTAGGCGTAGGCATTGTTGATGTGAATCCAGCCCCGTTCCGCATTCACGCGGTAAAAGCGCGAGTCGTGGGTGTTGTAATGGGTGATGTTATCCACGATGATGCCGTCCGGGAAGCGCATTTGCCAACTCATTACTTCCTCTATTTCCTTGAATAATGGGTTGCCCGGCGTGCTGTAGGAGTAGCCAAATACTTCGGTAGGTTCGGTACCTAAAAGGAAGCGGGCGGTGTTGAGGCAGTATAGGCCAATATCGGGCAGGGCGCCCCCGCCCGCCAAGGCCTTTTTGTGGCGCCAGTGGTCGGGGTTAGCCGAACTCTGGCTGTTTTGCGCCTGAATGTATTTGACCTTGCCATACTTGTTGTCCCGAATCATCTGCCGTACTTCCCGGTTGTAAGGCTCGTACTGTATGCGGTAGGCAATCATGAGCTTCACATTGGCCTTCTTGCAGGCGTCAATCATTTGCTCGCACTCCTTGGCCGAGTTGGCCATTGGCTTCTCGCATAAGATGTGCTTGCCCGCCTTGGCTCCCCGAATGGTGTATTCGGCGTGCATAGAGTTAGGCAACACAATGTAAATCACCTTGACTTCGGGGTTGTCCTTAAGCTTGTCGTAGTCAGCGTAGCTGTAGCAGCTTTCGGGCTTGATGTCGTACTGCTGGGCTACTTTCTTAAGCTTTTCGGGCGAGCCGCTTACCAGCGCCACTGGCTTCGACTTTTTACACTGGCCAAACGCGGGCAATAGCTCCTCCAGTGTAAGGTGGCCCAAGCCTACCAGCGCATAGCCTACCCGTTGGTCTGGGGGGAGGGGAGTAGGCGTTGGGGCCGATTTGGGGTCTACGTCTGATTTCCACGCTTCCAGCTCAATGGGTTTGTTTACGTCGGCGGGCACTTTAGCGGGCGGCGACACCGCTTCCGACGAGGGTACTTTCTGCCCGTCGGCGGCCGTGTAGGTAGTAGAGGCATCTACTGCGAAGCAGGAGTACCCGTGGTAGGTACGGCCGCCGCGGCCGTAGCGCCCGGTTTATCTTGACAGCTAGCCAGTGCACCAGCAGCCACGCCTACGGCTAGTCCGCGGCCGGCCATAGATAGAAATTCTTTGCGCGAAACCTCTTGGCCAGCATGGCGCAACACGGTGTTTAGTAGTTCGTTGGTGATGGACATAGAAAACAGCAAACAGATGAAGAAGACACTAGAACATACTCTCTGAGGCGGCTCAGGTTGCCTGTTTCTGTCATTCATAGCAGGATGCGGACCACGTAGGTAGCGTTAGTGGGGTAGGGTATACCAGTAGGCAGGGTTGAAAAGCCCCGCGCTTTTGGCCAAGTTGCGGGAGTATTTACCTGTTGCTTTCCCTGCATGCCCGTGTTCCTTACTATGTGCCGCTCCTTAGTGGTGGGCATCTTGTGTGTATTCGCCCTTTCATTATCGGCGCAGGTACCGGCTTCGCGGGCTACCGTTCTGCCCCCATTGCCTAATCCGGAGTGGTTGGCCCAACTGATTCAAAGCTCTCCGGTTCTGCGGCAGCACACGGTAGGCGTCTGCCTGGCCGATGCGGCTACCGGGCAGCAAGTATTTGGGCTGAATGAAGACCGGTACTTCACGCCGGCCAGCACCATGAAGTTGTTTAGTCTGTACGCCGGGCTACACCTGCTCCCTGATTCTTTGCCTAGCCTGCACTACATCGTCCGCCCCGATACGCTGCTGTTCTGGGGCACCGGCGACCCTACCTTGCTGCACGGCGACGTACCCTCGGCGCGGGCCTTCAACTTTCTGCTGCACCGCCCCGAAAAGCTAGTATACGCCCCCGTTCCCTGCGTAAACGCCTACGGACCCGGCTGGACGTGGGACGACTACAACTACTATTTTCAGCCGGAGCGCGGGCCGTTTCCTATCTATGGACACACAGTGCGCTTCTACGCCAGGGCGGGTCAGCCAACGCCGCGTGTAGTGCCCCAGTTTTTTAAACCGCTAACCCAACCTGCTCCTGCGGGGCTGCCAAACCCTGAGCACGACCACGTGCATCGGCAAGAGCTGGAAAACCGGTTCTTGGTATTTCCCTTCACCAACAACTGGGTAGATGAAACGCCTTTTCGGACTAGTTCGGCGCTGTTGCTGCAATTGTTGCAGGATACCTTGCGGCGCCCTATTGTGCCGGCCGTTCTTCGCTTGCGTCCCCAGGACTCGGTGCGTGTGCTGCGGGGCTTAGCCGTCGATTCGCTGTACCGGCGCATGCTGCGCGTGAGCGACAATTTCCTAGCCGAACAGCTTCTGCTGATGTGCTCGTCCGCGCTCCGCCCCGATTCTCTGAATACGGCCCGTGTAATCCAGGTAATGCGTCGCCGCTACCTTCAGGACTTGCCCGACGCCCCGCGTTGGGTGGATGGTTCCGGCCTTTCTCGTCTTAACCTAGTTACGCCCCGTACCCTAGTAGCCCTGCTCTTCAAGCTGCACCAGGAAGTGCCCGAGCCACGCCTTTTCGACCTATTGGCGGCGGGTGGGCGGCAGGGTACGCTCCGGCGCACTACCTATCGTGACGCCCGCGGTCCGTGGCTGTGGGGTAAAACGGGCACCCTAACCAACAACCACAACCTGTGCGGCTATGTGCGTACCAAATCAGGAAGAATAGTGGCTTTTAGCTTCATGAATAACAACCATGTGGCTGAAACTAGCACCATCAGGAAGGAAATGGAGCGGATTCTTATCCAAGTACACGAACGGCTTTAGAAAGGCTTGAAACTATGAATAAGCCTAGCCTACCGGAATAGTTCACCTAGAATCTGGCTCCTTTGACCTAGTAAAGGGTTCATTTTGGCTTGATATGGACCATAGTGGGAAAATCGGATAATAGTTTTGTCAAAAAGAGAACGGAACAACAAAGCTGCTCGCCTGAAGAGCGCGGTACAATTCCCTTCTCACGCGCAAAACGCCTTTCCACATCCTATGTCCCTGTCTCTACTCCACTCTGCTCGTACTACGGCACTGCTCAGCACGGTTCTGCTTTCTCCATTGGCTAGTCTGGCGCAAGTGATATCGCCAACGATTGTAAGCTTTACGCCTACCTCTGGCTCAAGTGGCCAGGCTCCTCAAGGAATTGCTGCTACCACCGTAACTATCACGGGTACTGCTCTAAGCAATACGCTGTCGGTTTTATTGAATGGTCAGCAGATGCGTATTCTGGCAAGCCCCGCTAACACGGCAACCTCTGTAAGTGTGCAGGTACCACGCGAGGCTATTACAGGGTATTTGCGCGTAACCACGGCTAATGGTACGGCCCTGAGTGCTTCCAAGTTTACAGTTACTCGCCCTGCTGGCACCGGCTTTCTACGCTTAGTAACGAACTCCTTTAATGCTCTCGACGCCGGTACGTATTCCACGGCCGCCAGTACGGACCTTGACCATGATGGACTGATTGACTTGTTGGTAGGTGAGACAACTGGCACCATTTACCGCTTGGAGCAAGCTTCTGCAAACTCATCTACTTTCACTAACCTGGGCCAACTAAAGCTGGCGAGCGGTACTACTTTGGTTAACGACGTGGCAGGCGCTACGCGCGAGTATGCCAAGCCCGTTGTAACTGATATGGATGGCGACGGCTTGTTGGATTTGCTAGTGGGTGGCGAGGATGGTACCATTACTCGGTACGAGCAGTCGGCCATGAACGCGCTTACCTTCACTACCATTGGTACGTTGCCGGGCATTACTGCGGGTAGCACCGTAAAGCCATCCATAGTAGATCTGGACGGGGATGGCCTGCTCGACATGCTGGTGGGTGGCGCTGATGGTACCGTTAGACGGTATGAGCAAACTACGGCAAATGGTGCTTTTTCTACCACCTACACAAACTTAACCACCGCTGGTACTACTGCTACCACTATCGACGTTGGTGGGTACTCTAAGCCTGTCTTCACAGACCTTGACGGTGATGGGCTGATTGATATGATTGTGGGGAGCCAGGATGGGTACATCTACCAAGCCGAGCAAACGGCCGCAAATGCTGCCACGTTTAGTACCCCAGTGCAAATGACAGACGTCAATAAAACGGCAGTAGACGTAGGCGGCTTTGCCGCTCCGGCTCTGGTTGACGTAGATGGCGACGGCTATCTGGATTTGCTCGTGGGCAACGATATAGGCACCATTTATCAGTACGAGCAGGTAGTAAGCGTTGCAAGCCCACTACCCGTACAGCTTACGTTCTTCACCGCCCAGGCAGCTACCACCGGCACCTTGCTCCGCTGGACTACGGCCCAGGAGCTAAACAGCGCAAAATTTGTGGTAGAGCGCTCTGAAAATGGTACTTCCTTCGTGGCAGTGACGGAAGTGGCTGCCGCTGGTACTAGCACTATCACCCGCGCCTATCAGTACCAAGATGGTACGACCCTGGGAGCAGCTGTGCGCTACTATCGTCTGCGGCAGGTAGACTTCGATGGTACGACTACCTATTCCAGCGTGGTTGCTGTTGCTGCTACAGTCTCTGCCGTTACTGCTACGGCCCCAGCAGCCTATCCCAACCCCTTCACCAACGAGCTTACCGTAGCCCTGCCTGCTGGTTCCGGCGTGCAAGCCACGGGTATCGCCCTACTAGACCTGAGAGGACAAGTTGTATACCGCGCCACGCTGCAACTTTCTGCTGCTGCCAAAGTGCTGCCAGCTCTTCCCCAATTGCCAGCCGGCCTATACGTGCTGCAAATGACTACTGCCGCGGGCACCACCAGCCAGCGCGTAAGCCGCCAATAGCACTAGCTAGTTAGGCGGCAACCTACCTAATCTTTGCAGCTAGGCCCCAACACCACGCCCCCAACAGCCCCGCGAAGGGAATGTTGGGGGCCGTGGTGTTGGGGCCGTACACTAAAAGCGACTACCTGGCAATAGACCTACGTTGAGCCTGGGAGCTGTCTTGCTGCATAGGGGTGAAATGCTGAGTAGCCCCCGGTGTGAAGGGCAGATAGAGCCGTTCCCACGTGTCTCCTTCGATGAGGTCCCAGTAGTGGCCCGGTCCCTGCGTGTCTTCTGCCAGCAGAATGATACCCGGCTCCAGAATAAATGTGTCGCCGTTGCTGACCGTGAAGCGCAATTTGCCTCGCAACGTGACTACGTACTGCGTACGTGGCGCAGGATGCAGCTTCTTCTGGTAGTCGAATATGGCATTCTGACCTTCGAAATAGCTAACGTGCAAAGGCTTTCCGGTAGGCAGCGTGCCCACTTCAAACGTACAGCTTCCATCTGCCGTGTTGAACAGGCGAATGGCGGGAATGGTGTGTTGCGCTTGATTTTCTATGGTCATGGCAGTAACTGCGTACTAGTACAGTACCCGGAACTTGATGGTGTGCTCCACTTTGCGCAGCTCCCCAATTACTTCCTGCTCGTACTGCTTGTCGATGTCAGTAATCACGTAGCCGATGTGCTCGTTGGTTTTCAGGTACTGACCCAGGATGTTGACGTGGTGCTGAGCCAGGACGTTGTTGATGCGGGCCAGCACACCGGGCACGTTGTGGTGAATGTGAATGAGGCGGTGGGCCTGCTGCTCCGGCAGCTGAATATTGGGAAAATTGACGCTCTGCTGCGTGTTGCCGGTGTTCACGTACTGCATGATGCGCTCCGGTACAAACTCGGCAATGTTGCGCTGGGCTTCGGCCGTGCTACCCCCCACGTGAGGCGTAAGCAGCACGTTGGGCAGGCCCTGCAGTTCGCTCTCGAAGCTTTCCTGGTTGGTTTTGGGTTCGTACGGAAACACGTCAACGGCCGCGCCGCCCAAGTGACCCGAGCGGAGTACGGCTGCTAGGGCGGCTACATCTACTACGTGGCCGCGGGCATTGTTCAGGAATAGCGCGCCGGGCTTCATCAAAGCAAACTCCTCGGCCCCAATGAGGTTAGCGTTTTCCTTGCGCCCATCCACGTGCAGAGTTACAATGTCGGCCTGCTGTAGTAGCTCCTGGAGGGTACGCACTTTTACGGCGTTGCCTAGCTGTAGCTTTTCCGCCACGTCGTAATACAGCACTTGCATGCCTACGGCTTCGGCCACCACTGAAAGCTGCGAGCCAATATTACCGTAGCCGATAATACCCAACTTTTTCCCCCGGATTTCAAATGACCCCTTTGCCGACTTATCCCACTCGCCTTGGTGCATCTTGGGGTTTTTGTCGGGAATGCGGCGGGCAAGCATGATAATTTCACCCAACGCCAGCTCAACTACCGAGCGCGTGTTAGAAAAAGGTGCGTTAAATACTGCCACACCTTTCTTCATGCAGCCTGCCAGGTCAATTTGGTTAGTACCGATACAGAAGGCCCCAATGCTGATTAGGCGGTTGGCGGCATCCAGCACGCGCTGAGTTACCTGCGTTTTAGAGCGGATACCCAAAATGCTTACCCCTTCAATCTGCTGCACCAGTTCGTCCTCGTCGAGGCCACCGGGCACGGTGTCTACCTGGTAGCCTTCCTGGCGGAAAAGTTCGGCGGCGCGTGGGTCGGGGTTTTCGAGCAACAGCACGCGGATGCGGTTTTTGGGGTAGGAGAGGGTCATCGGGAGCTTGTTCTGGTAAAGAAATTCGTCGAAAGAAGGAAGCACCTCGTCGGCGCGGGCTACTACGGCGTCGCGGCGCACGTTTTCGGTGAAAGCGTAAAAACGGTTGGCTAGGCCCGCCTCCCGAATCTGATAGTCGGTGTAGCCGTCGCCTAGCACGTACACATCCCCGTTCAGGTCGAGGCGGCGCAACTGTTCAATCTTGCCCCCGTCCCGACTCAATACATTGTCGGGGTCGAAGCCAGTGATGTGGCCGTCGGCGTCGTAGGTAAAGGTGTTAGCCAGCACATGGTCGGAAGCAATACCGTATTCGGCCACCACGGGCTCAATGAACTCCCGGAAGCCGCTACTAACAATATACACGCGCCCCGGAAACTGCTCGAAGAAGGCCCGGTTGCGCACAATACTTTCCGATACTTTCCCCTTGAGGCGCTCTACCAGGATGGCCAGGTGGCGCTGGTGGGCAGGTAGCAGCTCCAGCCGCTGCTTCAAAGACTCCGAAAAGTTGAGTTCCCCACTCATGCCCCGGTCGGTTAGGGCCCGAATGGCGCCTACTACGTAGTCTCGATCGGGGTGGCCAGTGAGGGCAATATCAGCTAGTTCATCAAGGCCTTCTACTTGCGTAAAGGTGCTGTCGAAGTCGATGATAAGGTAGGGGAGAGACGGCGGAAGTTGGGGCATAGTGAGGGCAAGGTAGCGCGGAATGCCGGTTCATACGACAAAAAATGAGCAGTGACTGGTTCTGAAGCTCCGCCGTGTTCGTAGGCAGACGGTTATAACCTGACGTACATCGGGTTGGCCCCTCCCAATACATGCCTACCCAGGCTGCACTAGGCAACCGTACTTGGATGGGCACCAGCAAAAGTCAGCATGCACGGAAAGAACACTGGTGCCTAAGCTAGCAGACTATATCACTACCCTGTAGGTCCGGAATTACTGCTCGTAAAACTCAATCGGCAGACCATCAGGGTCTTGGATGAACGTAAAGCGGCGGCCCGTAAACTCATCAACTCGGAGCGGTTCTGACGCTACCCCATGGGCATCTAAACCGCGCACGGTAGCCTCTATGTCGGATACGGCAAAGGCCAGATGCCGTAAGCCCGTTGCCTCGGGCCGAGAAAGACGGGCGGGCGTTTCGGGAAAGGAAAACAACTCAATAATGTACTGCCCATCCAAGGCCAGATCCAGCTTCCACGATTCGCGTTCCTGGCGGTGAACTTCCCGGATGATGCTCAGGCCCAGCACATCGGTATAAAATCGTTTGGAAACCGCGTAGTTGGAGCAGATGATGGCAATGTGGTGAACGTGGAGGAGAGGCAGCATGCGAAACAAGTTGGAATGGGCAGCAATATCGGAGGAAATGATTTTCTAAGGCTACCAAGTATGACGCCGATTTTCACCTTTTAATAAGTCGTGCTACTTACTCTATCTGTAGTAGATTTTTGGTTTAAGCAATTGATAAATAAGTATTTGTTGTTCATGAGGTGCGGTTGCTATAAGGTACTTAGGTAGGAGCACTAACAACCTCAGCCGTACCCATTTTAGGTGAGCGTTAGTACATGCATTGAAAAAGCCAACACCAATTAACCAAGCATGAAAAGGCTACGGCGGGCAAGCATAGTGCAGCTAGAATCCATAACGACAGCAAACCACGACGGAGATGCTGTAGCCCTGGTGCTGCACACTACCCAAGGTGAAATTGTGGCGCGGCTGCATCCTGCTGCCCCCGGCGCCGCTGCGGTAGTATGGGTGGGAGGTGCTGGCGGCGGGCTCGACGGGCCAGCCTGGGGCATGTATCCGCGCTTGGCCGCACAGTTGGCGTTGCAAGGTGTGGCTTCGTTGCGCTTACACTACCGCAAGCCCAACTACTTGGAAGACTGCGTGGCCGACACCTTATTAGGAGTTGATTATCTGCTAGAGCAAGGCTACTGCCATGTGGCCCTGGTAGGGCACTCCTTTGGTGGGGCCGTAGTAATTACGGCCGGAGCACTAAGTTCTCAGGTAGCAGCAGTAGTGGCCATGAGCAGCCAGACCTACGGCACCGAACACGTCGCTCACATAAGTCCGCGCCCGTTGCTACTAATGCACGGCACCGCCGATGAGATTTTGCCGGCCGCCTGCTCCAAGCACATTTATAGCATTGCCCACCAGCCCAAGGAAATCTTGCTGTACCCGGGCTGCCAGCACGGCCTCGATGAGTGCCGGGACCAGGTTGATGAAGACCTCCTGAAGTGGTTGCACCACCATTTGCACCAGCAGGCTAGGAATGCTTCTTAACCCAGATACTTAAGTCAGCACGGGGCATCTGTTACTCGGCCAAACAATTCGAGTTAGACGGCACGCCTAGTTTCGCACGCTGGTATCCAATCTTCTTTGGTACACACAGGACAAGAAGCGGTGTTTCCGCGCGCAATTTCCTGCACGTGGCCGCAGCAAGTGCACGCGTGCAGCCCCGTTTCTTCTATCCGCCGCCGAGCAGAGGCTAAGAGTTCAGGCCAGATTGGCAAGCCAGGCCGGATGGGTTCTTGCTCCTCATAGTAGTACACACTCATGTTGCCCGTAGCCTCAATATAGGCCCGCCGTACCTGACCCAGATGTTCTACTTGAAACTGGCGTAACTCCCCGAACAGCTCTTTAGGCGTTAGGTTCTGCTTGTTGAAGTTTTCTAGCTGAATTTTGCCGTCTTCCACTAGCAGTACGGGTTTGCCCTCCAGCCAGTCGCTGAAGCCGGGAAACTTCTCCGTCAGCTTGTTAAATAGCAAGTACAGCACCGATACCACAGCAAACACGATGGCCGCATAGAGCAGCGGTGTATCGTGGTATAACATGGCATCTCCCGCGGCAGATCCAAGGCCCAGAATGATGCTCAGTTCAAAAATAGAGAGCTGCCGCACCCCCCGGCGCCCAGTGATGCGCAGGGCCCCCAGCATAAGAAGGTAGGTGACAATGCACCGCAGCACTACCTCTAGCAGAAATAAGGGAGGCGCATCGGCCGAAAATAAAATTCGATTCCAGTCAAAGGGTTCTATATCGGCAGCTAACAGCATAGGAACGGCGAAATTCTCGAAGCCCAACAGAGCCACGTAGGTAGCCTAACGCAACAGTAGGAGCTGCGGTTAGCTTGCTGTTGGTTTTGTGGTTCGTATGCACCGCTGAACTCTACTCGGTTCCTGGGGTAGAGAGGGGCCGCATCAGGTGCACCGTGGTGGGGGTGAAGCCCAATGACTCCCAGAAATGCAGCGCCGCCGGGTTGGCCGCTGCCACCTGCAACTCTAGATGATCGGCGCCTTGGCTGCTGAGCCAAGCTAAGGCCGCCTGAAATAATGCACGCCCCAGCCCGTGGCGGCGGTAGGCTTGCCGTACCACCGTTTCGGCGATGTAGCCCCGGCGGAAAAAGTGCATGCCTGGGTTGCCCATTTGATAGGAAGCCACCAGCAACCCTAGTATTCTGTAGCGGCCTTGTGCCACAAATACGCGGGTGTTTTTTTCGGCTACCCGGTGCCGCAGCATGCGCTTAAGCTGAAACTCAGCCGCAGGATGGTAGCCAAAAACTGGGTGGTACGCCTGGTGCTCGTCCATCAGCTCGCGCCAGAGACCGTAGAGTTCGTCAATATCCTGGTGAGAAGCTACGCGGATAGTCATGCGAGAAACAGGGTAAAAGCCAGGCAAGCTACAACCTGAACCCGACAGTACAAGGTAGTATACTTTGCTCGTATCTGCCTTTAAACCAAAGCGTCCTTGGGTGGATGCGCGCCTGGGGCTAGGTGCAGCCCTGCATGGCCGTGTGCTACTGAACCAGCCTCTACCAACAAGAAAGGGCCCCGAAGTATCTACTGCCGGGGCCCTTTCTCTTTGATAATAGTGGTGAAACTGCTAGCCTATGCGCCTGCTCTGCCTAGTTCGCTCAGGTCTTCAGAGCTAAGGTGTAACTCCGTAGCCGTGAGGAGTTCGGTTACTTGCTCAGGGGTAGTGCCACTGGCAATAGGAGCCGTGAGGCCGGGTTGGGCCATAATCCAAGCCAGGGCAACCTGGGCGGGCGTGGCCTGCAAGCGGGCCGAAACCGCATCAAGCGCGCTAAGAATTTGCAGCCCTTTTTCGTTCAGATATTTCTGCCCAACGCCGCCCCCGCGGGCACTCTTCTTAAGGTCGTCCTGGGTGCGGTACTTGCCCGTGAGGAAGCCGGATGCCAGGCCGTAGTAGGGAATCACGCCCACGCCATGCTCTTGCACCAAGGCTGAAGCTGCTGCTCAAAGTCGGCGCGGTCGTAAAGGTTGTAGAGAGGCTGCAATGATTCGTAGCGCGGTAGGCCCTGCTGGCTGGCATCCAAGGCTTGCCGCAGGCGGTCGGCCGAAAAGTTGGACGCCCCGATGGCCCGTACTTTGCCTTCCTCAATTAGCTTGGCGTATTCTTCCAGCGGCTCGGTAACTGGCAGGGTCTCGTCGTCTTGGTGCGATTGATACAGGTCAATGTAGTCGGTTTGTAAGCGGCGCAGGGAGGCCTCTACCGAGCGGCGGATGTAGTCTTTGGCTAGGCCTTGGCTGCCGTCGCCCATTTGCATGCCCACTTTGGTGAAGATGAGTACGTCGTCGCGGCGGCCGCGCTGCTGCAGCCATTTGCCAATTACAGTTTCCGACTCGCCGCCCTGGTGGCCCGGCACCCAGGCCGAGTACACGTTGGCGGTATCAATAGCGTTGCCGCCGCCGGCTACAAAAGCATCCAGAATCTTAAACGAAGCGGCCTCATCGGCAGTCCAGCCGAAAACGTTGCCACCGAGCACTAGTGGCGCAATGCGCAGGCCGGAGCGGCCCAGTTCACGATGTTGCATACAGGAATATCAAATGAAAAAGAAGTGCCGGCTCGCAAGCCGCTAGGGTATAAACCGACGCGGCAGGCCAGAGGTTACTGAGCAGGTGGAGCACTGTAGTTACTTTCCGGCTATATTCTCCCTGTCGGTTGTGCGCGTTGCTTTTATGCTTCTAGTTTTGATGGCCTTATTGCTTGGTGCTGCGCCCGCGCGACCCACTAGCAGAAGTGGCTAGCCAAGCTGGGCTGTGGGCGCATGGTCGTGACGGCCTCCACGCTCGATACCTGCTAGCTGGATGGCAGTTCTCGCATCATGCAATTTGCACTGGGAGCCTTTCTGCGGCGCCTACATGCCGAAACGCTAGCAATGCAAAAACGCCATCAACGAGCCGTAAAGCGGGTGCTGTTGTTGCAAAAGACCCCGTAGTACAGCCTTCACGGTAAAACTGGCTGGCGCTTTCACTCCCCTGTTGATGCTGATAATGGCTGGTGTGTGGGCTGGCTAGATCGGGCCGATGGACGCACCGTGTATTTGGCCATCCATGCAGAGCCTGCCACTGGCCGCAGCGCCGACGAGCGATTGGCGGCCGGCGCCGCGCCCGCACCGAGACTGTTCTAAAAGAGTTGAAGTGGCTGTAAGCAGGGCCTCAACGAGAAACTACACGGCGAGAAGGCCAGAAGCCAACTCCCTTTACGGGCCCGGTAAGCCGTAGCGCGTACTTGAGAAGCCTACGGCTGTTTTTCCAATACTCGCCAGCCGTGAGCCGGTATTTCTATAGCATCGTCGGTGCGAAACATCAAGGGCACATCCTGGAAGACATCGTGGTAGGTGCCAGCCGCGGCTTCGGGCAGTAGTACAGGTTGCGGCTCAGTACTGATATTGATGGCTACGAGCACAGCGGCCGTGCCATGTTGGCGCACAAACGCGTACACGCTGGGGGAAGAGGGCAGGCGGTAAAATCGGCTTTCCAGTACGCCATTGTGCAAGGCAGAATGGCGCTTCTTGAGATGAAGCAGGCGGGTGTAAAAGCCTTGCAGGGGATAGTTCTGCCAGTCTATCGTATCCTTATCAAAAAATGCCAACCGCTTGTTGAGGGCAGCTTCCTGCCCGCTGTACAGGAGCGGCATGCCAGGCAGCAGGCAGGTGAGCACGGCAAACGGGAGGGCATTGGGACCCAGCCGCTCATACTCCGTGCCGTCCCAGCTATTTACGTCGTGGTTGCTGGTAAAGTGCATCAAGTACACAGAGGGCGGATACTTGGCCCGTTCGGCGGCGAGGTAGACATCGATGTCGTGCAGGGGCTGCTTGCCCTCCGCAACGTGGTCGAGCAGGTAGTGTAAGCGCAAGCCAAACGTCATGTCGAAGGCGCGTTCCAGCAGCTTGGTGTCGCCGTTAAATTCCTCCCAGGTGAGGCCGCCGGAAGGGTACAGCTCGTCCCATTCTGCCAGCATAAATACGGGCTTCACCTGGTCTAATTCCCGGCGGGCAGCATCCCAAAAGTCGGTGGGCACTAGTCCTGCCACATCGCAACGGTAGCCGTCGATGTCGGCCTCCCGCACCCAGTACAGCAAGGCGTCGGTCATGTAGCGACGCAGTTCATCGTTATCGTAGTTCAGATCGATAACGTCCTGCCAATCGGGCACGGGCGGCACAAAGTTGCCGGCAGCATCCTGGGTGTACCACTCGGGGTGCTGGGCTACCAGCGGGTTGTCCCAGCTGGTGTGGTTGGCTACCCAGTCTAGTAGCACATAAAGACCCAGGCTGTGGGCCGTTTGCACTAGGTGGCGCAGGTCGTCGAGGGTGCCAAACTCGGGGTTCACACCAAAGTAGTCTTGCACGGCATATTGGCTGCCCAAGCTTCCCTTGCGGTTGAGCTTACCAATGGGATGAATCGGCATCAGCCACACAATGGTAATGCCCATAGCCGCTAGTCGGGGCAGGTGCGCCTCAAAGGCCCGAAACGTGCCTTCAGGCGTGAATTGGCGCACATTCACTTCATAAATGCTGGCGTGAGCAGCCCAGGTAGGGTGCTGTACTTGAAACAGGTGGGCCTCGGGGTGCAAAACGAAATCAGACACGGTGGTTGCGCGTTAGCTGGACTACAAACTCGACTGCCTACGCAGAAAGCGCTGGTTTGGCTACCTGCACAGGCCGTTAAAACCGCCGCACGATAGAGCAACTAGGCCATCATCTGCCAAGCTACTCTCCTGTGGGAGTGGTTGTCTATTAGGTTAAGAAGTAGGGAAGCCAGTGGTTGAGCCTGCACAAGTGAGCTACCCGCTGCGGCTTAAAACCAACTGGTATCGGGGTCAGGCAGGCGCTCATACACGCGGTAGCTGTGGGCAGGCAGTAGCACTTTAGATCCTGAGCCTAGCTTGAGTATTTGTTCGCTAAATAGCTCCCGGTAGGTGCCCGGCCCTAGCTGGGCTAGGGTAATTTCGTGGGGCTGTTTGCCTAGGTTGATGGCGGTGAGTACCACGGCATCCTCCTTGCGGCGCACAAAGGCGTATACCTCGGGGCTACCAGAGGCAGGCAGCCGCCCAAAGTGGCTGCATGGGTCCCCGTTGCGTAGGGCGGGGTGACGCTTTTTCAGTTGCAGCAGCTTCGTGTAGAAGTCCTGCAATGGGTAGTCCTGCCAGGGGATGGTATCCTTGTCGAAAAAACGTAGGCGCTTTTTCAGGCCTGCTTCCTGCCCGCTGTACACCATGGGCATACCGGGCAGCGTGGCGGCCAGTACTGCCAGCGGCAATGCGTTGCGTCCTAGGCGTTCGTACTCCGTGCCATCCCAGCTATTCACATCGTGCGATGTAGTGAAATTCATGAGGTACACCTGGGCTGGGTAGCGGCGGCTTTCCGCCGCGCGGTAGGTGTCGAGGAGGGCTACCGAGGCTTTACCTTGGCCCAGGCTATCTAGCAGCCCATGCAGGCGCAGGGCGTACGTCATGTCGAAAGCCTTTTCCAGCAGGTGCGTCTGCGGATCAAACTCCCGCCGGCTGATGAAGGTAGGAGGGAAGAGTTCGTCCCACTCGGCTAGCATGAACACGGGCTTTACGCGCTCCAGCTCTTGCCGATTCTTGTTCCAGAAGTCAGTAGGCACCAAGCCCGCCACGTCGCAACGAAACCCATCCAAGTCGGCTTCACGGAGCCAGAACGCCATGGTTTCGGTCATGTAGCGGCGTAGCTCCGGCCGGGAGTAGTCCAGGTCAATGACGTCCTGCCAGTCGGCTACGGGGGGCTTGAAGCCGCCCGCGGCTGTTTTCGTAAACCACTCGGGGTGTTCTTGCCGGAGCTTGCTGTCCCAACTAGTGTGGTTGGCCACCCAGTCTAGTATCACGTGCATACCGCGCTTGTGGGCTTCCTGCACTAAGTGGCGCAAGTCTTCCATCGTACCAAACTCGGGGTTGATGGCCCGGTAGTCCTGAATGGAGTACTGGCTGCCCAGGCTACCCTTGCGGTTGAGCTTACCAATGGGTTGCACGGGCATCAGCCACAAAATGCCCACGCCCATTTTCTGAAGCCGCGGCAAGTGTGCCTCAAAGGCCCGGAACGTACCCTCGGGTGTGTATTGCCGAATGTTTACCTCGTAGATACTAGCTGAATCGGCCCAGGCCGGGTGCTTAATAGTATAGGCTGCGGGTGGAGCGGGGGCACACTCAGCGTCGGAGGCTATGGGGTTTTGGTTGCAAGCCGTAGCAGCTAGTAGCAAGCCGCCCAGCAGAGAAAAGGAGAATCGGGACATGCTTCCAACTTACTGCTTTTTGCTTATTGTGTGGCAGCGCCGGTGTTGCCATCAGGGTGCCTTAAGCCGAAGGAGTGGGGCGGCGCGAAGAGGAGCCGCGGTTAGGATCATAATGTACTCCCCCAAATAAGTACAGCATGAGCGTACGCGAGTAGCGCAAGCTCAGAGGCGTGAGTAGAATCGACATAACAGCAACCCACGTTACGTACACCCACGTATCGGGGTCGTGCAGCAGGTGGTAGACCAAGAAGCCAACAACCAGCATAATACCCGTCGAAAACGCAAATGTGATATACATAGCACCCCAGTAGAAACCTGGCTCAGGTTCGTAGCGCTGACCGCATACGGGGCAGGCTTCCGGCATGTCCGCAAACTTGCTGATGTTGAAAGCGCTATGGGTAAATAAGGGCCCTTGGTGGCAGCGCGGACATTTTTGCGCTAGCAGAGCCAAGGCCGTGGAGTCTGTCTTTTGCATGGGGTGGAGGGCGGCGTTGGTATAGTGGTACTACGGGTAGCGCTACGGATTGGCTACCCCAGCGGGCCATACTTTTTGCAAGTGCGTGGGGTATAGACATACCACGCAGCTTTGTTTTGGCGGCCCGACGCAGGGAGTAGGTTCGTGCGTCAGGCTGATCAAAATTGCGCAAGCGGTGTTTGCTAAGCTCGTAGCTGATAATTGCAGGGATGTAGAACGTGACATCAGCCACGAACTTGGCTAGCAAGATGCCGCCCGCAAAGTTGCCCAGCCACCGGGGGATATAATACATGAGGGCCGGCCGAATAAGAAAACTGTCGGCCACTTCCGCTAAGCCAAACTCTACTGCCAGGGCCCGCACGTTGCGACCGAAGGTGCGCACCGTGTATTGCCGCTGTTGGGCACGAAGCTGGCGCCGAGCTAAGGCTGCGTCTTGTCCTAAAAGCAGCCCGAAGTACGCCACGTTACCTGCCACGTGCCCGCTAGCGCAGCTCGCAGGTCATTGCCCGTAGCGTGTAGCGTCAGCCAAGCGCCCGCCAGCGTTGCTACCACCGATAGCAGCTCAGCGGGCAGGTAGCGCCGCAGCCATTCACGCAGTCTTGGGTTCATATAATGCTAAGGCCAAGTGAATAAGAAGCGGGCCATAGGCCTCAAAGATACTACACCATGGTGCCCTGTTCGTGGGAGCAAGGCTTCCGGCTAAAGGCCCCGAAGTGCTCGGTAAGCTGCCCGATAATACGGCCGTACTAGGTATGCTGGCTACCTCTTCTAAACCAAAAAGGGAAGGGTGCAGCGTAGGATACAGAAAAATAATATGAGAAAATTCACGCTGACAGAGTAAAAAAAATCAACCTCGACTGTACCGCCTGCTAGTTTCCCAACTTGGAATACAGTGAATCTACTGTCGAGCTAGGAGTGTAAGATAGTAGAGCGTACATGCGTTATTTTTAATATATAATTATTCTCTCAATTTAGGAATGATTTCCATTATTGGGAATGAAATTAAATACAGGTTAAAACACTAGATATAGGCGTTAAAATAGGTATAGCTATCGTTGGGCGCTTTAAAATTGAATTGCATTTTGTTAGGAAAGTGCTTGCTAGATTTGGGATGACATTGGGGCATAGCACAAGGTAAATGCCCATTCGTATCTATCTAAATCTGCATGAAAACACCGTTACGTTCCTGGGCTCCTTGGTGGGGCTTTGGCTATGGGCAGGAATAAGCAGTAAGGCTCAGGCGCAATGCACCGCGGCTGCAACTACCACATTTACCTTTAACACGACGGCTGCCAGCGGCAACTGGAAAAATCGTGCTCCGCAGGCTGCTCCTGCTGGCTCCACTATTACTACTATTGGTACCAGTGGCTACGCCTCTAGTGACCCAGCCTCCCTATTTACAACGGGAGGGATTAACGGCACCACAATGCTGGCGTGGCAGAATGACTATCCTGATAACCAACCAGTAGGAAGCACGGCACCTTCGTCTACTGTCATCTTTAACTTTAATCGGCCTGTATCGGGCCTAACTATCCGATTACAGGACGTTGACAACGGTATTCCGGGATACACGGATGAGGTAACCTTTGCTGGTAGCAATAACGGGGCGACAGTGACACCTACGCTGAGTCGTCCTACAGGAAGTACAGTACTTATTACCGGAGTGATGGCCACCGGAACTACTTCCGTTGGCGATAACACTGCTGGTACTGTAACGGCAACATATCCGGGCAGCGTTACTAGCATTACGCTCACGTATCGCAATACTACTGGGGGAACTACTCCCAGTGTCCAACTAGTCGGTATCGATCAGATAACTTGGTGCCGGGCGGCTCCCGTGGCCAACAACGTAACCAATGCGGCAGCCCTAGCAAGTACAGCGGGTCAAACGGATATCGACTCACCTGTAGTTGCCGCCGACGGGGGGACTATTGCTTCGTACACCATTACGCAACTGCCACCCGGCAATGAGGGGACCCTGTACTATGATGCTGGCCTCCTAGGTGGTGGCTACAGAGCCGTAACTGCTGGTCAAACGATTACGACGGCCCAAATGGCCAGCATTCGTTTTGATCCGGCTGATACATATTCCGGTGGCAACTCAGTATTCAGCTACACGGCTACCGATGATGCTGGCTTGGTATCAAATGGAGCCACTTTCACCATTCCTATTCAAGCGGTGGCCGGACCCGTCGGCTGCGGGTCTTCCTACCTGGATGGCACGGCGCGTAGCGGCCTGACCGCAGAATACTACAACGGGTACTTCGCCGACAACTTCGCCTATTTCGAAAACCGTACTCCCAATTTGCGTCGCGCTGATGCGCAGCTGGAGTTTACCACCAACGCTAGTTTTGGTAACCTGGTAACTCCCGCAGGAGCAGGCACGGGTTCCAATGCCAATCCGGACGCCTTCAGCGCCCGTTACCGGGGTAGCATTTACATTCCTACTACGGGCTCATACACGTTCTTCCTGAACTCCGACGATGCTTCCTACCTCTGGCTGGATGCCGCCGCGCTGGCAAGTACGCCCACTGCAGCGTCTGCCGTGGTGAATAATGGCGGAGGACATAGCCTGCTGGAAAAAAGCGGCAGCGTTACCCTCACGGCTGGTTTGCACAACATCATGATCTTCTACGGGGATAACACTGCGGATAACGCACTTACGCTCTCGTACGCCGGGCCGGGTATTTCTAAGCAAGTAGTGCCTAACTCGGCCTTGTGCGCCGGCCGGGGCAACTTGCCGCCCGTAGCAACTGCCATCAACTACACACTACCAGCCATTGGCTACAACTTGGCGGCTCTAAGTGGCAGCGACCCTGACGGCAGCGTTGCCAACTTCACCATTGTTGCCTTGTCGGCCAACGGGACGCTGGCTCTCAACGGCACGGCTGTAATAGCTAATCAGGTGGTGCAGGCTAGTGACGCCAGCAATCTAACATTTACGCCCAACGCAGGCTATTCAGGTACCACCTCGTTTACCTACTTCGCCACCGATAACCAAGGGATGCGCTCAGTAACGGCGGCTACGTACACCATCAACGCCCCGAACCGTCCGCCCGTGGTAGCCAATGACTCGCGCGACGTGCCGCTCAATACAACCGTGAGTGGCAACGTGGTGCTCAACGACTATGATCAGGAACAGAATATCTTCACCGTTGCGCTGGGTACGGCCCCGGCCCACGGCACCGTTATCCTGAACTCTAACGGTACCTACTCCTACACCCCAACTACGGGCTATACCGGCCCCGACAGCTTCACGTACACAGCCTGCGACAATAGTACGCCCTCGATGTGCTCCGCGGCAGCTACGGTAAACCTGCGCGTGTTTAGTACTAGCACGGCATGTACATCGGCTACGGGCAACAACCTGCTTGTGAACCCTGCCTTTACCAATGGCAACACAGGCTTTACTACTACCTACCGGTACGTGGCGGCGGGCTATACTATTGGCAACAATGCTACGGGCATTTACCCGGAAGGAACCTACGCGGTAGGCACCAATGCCGCCACGTACCACCCCAATTTCGTGGGTACGGGCCACACCGGCGGCACCAACGACAACTTCCTGATGGTAAACGGCGCGGCCTCTATCCGGACGCTGTATGCCCAGACCGTAACGGTGCAGCCAGGGCGTTACTATACCTTTTCGGCCTTCTTCAACAACCTCTTGGCGCCCAGCAGCAATGGTGGGGTACCCGAGCTTGGGTTTGTTATCAACGGGGAATCTGTGTCGGGTACGATTACTCTGAACGAATCGCCGGACCAGTGGGTGCAGTTCTCCGACGTGTGGTTTTCCGGCACCAACACCACCGCCACCTTTGAGATTCGGAACGTGAGCACGGCTGTGGGTGGCAACGACCTGGCCGTGGATGATGTGTACTTCGGTTCGTGCAACCTGGCTCCTACGGCCGTGGCCGACGCGGTGACTATCACTTCGGGCTCGAACGCTACCCTCAACATTCTAGCCAACGACATTGATCCTGAGAATTCCTTTAATGCGGCCACGGTTGACCTCAATCCTAATCAGGCCGGCATTCAACCATCCATTACAACGCCTAATGGTACCTTTTCGGTGAATACGAGCGGGGTGGTGACCTTCGTGCCAGTGGCTGGCTTCGTGGGGACGGCTGTTACGCCTTACCTCGTGCAGGACGCTGCTGGTGCGCCTACTAACCAGGCCAACATTGCCGTAACGGTGCAGCAGCCCACCGCCGATTTGGCCGTGGCAATTACTGCCCCTGCTAATGCTACCACTGCCCCCGCAGGCCAGGCGTTGACCTTCACGGTGCAAACTACCAACAACGGGGCGGCGGCCGCTACCGGAGTAGTGCCCACACTGCAATTGCCAGCCGGCCTTACAGGTCCTGGCCCCAACGGGGCGCTAACCTTTGCCAACGGTGGCTCCTACAACAGCAGCACGGGCTTGGTAACCTTCCCCACCACCAGCGTGAACAGCGGAAGCAACGTGTCAAACAGTGTGAGCTTCTTAGTGCCAGCTACGGGTCCTTTCACTGGTGCTGCCAGCGTTACGGCCACTACCGCCGACGCCATCACAACCAACAACAACGCCACCGCCACGGTGAACGTGACGCCGAGCTTCGACCTGACGACTACCTTGAGCGGACCTGCTGCTGCCGGTACTGGCACGGGCATTACCTACACGGTGGTTACCAGAAACAGCGGGCCTTCGCCCGCCACCAACGTGGCCCAGGCAGTGACCCTACCTGGTAATCAAACGGGCTTATTCCTCTCAAATAACGGTACGTACGCCTATAACTCAACCAACAATACCACGGTAGTAACTTTCCCAAGCCTGGGGATGCTGGCGGCTGGTCAAACGGTGAGCAACACCATTAGTCTAACTGCTCCCACGGCCGCTGGCACGTTTACGCCCACTGCTAGCGTAAGCGCTACCGGCGAAGCCGTAACCAATAACAATACCTCGGCCGTAGCAACCACGATTAGCACAACGTCGGGCATGGCGGCCAACGTGTACTCGGCCGTTGGCGTCACCAGCGGCGGTACTGCTGTAACCAACGTGGCGCCGGGCACTGCTCTGCTCGTAACGGCCACAGCGACCAACGCTGGGGAGGGCGCCGCCACCGGGGTAGTGCAGCAACTCACGCTGCCCGCTGGCCTCAGCGCAGCCAGCCTCACCATCTCCGGCAACGGTTCGTATAACCCCACCACGGGCATTGTAACCTGGCCTTCTACTAGCCTAGTAGCCGGCGCCGCCCAAACCAACACTGTGCGGCTCGCAGCCCCTGCCGCCGGACCTCTCCTGTTCGATGCAAGTGCTAGCACCACCTCTGCTGACGTGGTGGTAGCCGACAACGTAGCTTCTGCCATCGTAACAGTTCGGCCGACTACGGATGTTGCCACCACAATTTCGGGCCCAACGACTGTGACGGCTGGCCAGCGCGTGACTTATACCGTCACGACAACCAACACCAGTACTGTACCAGCTAGCAACGTGCAGCAATTCGTGAGCTTGCCTCCGGGCGCTACCAACCTCACGTACACTAGCAACCTAGGCCCTAACACCACCGGCACCGTAGATGCCCAGCCCAACCAGGGGCTGCTGGCCTACCCCGCTATCAGCAGCCTGGCCCCTGGTCAATCGGTTACGAACGTAATTTCCTTTGATGCACCTGCTGGCTCTTATTCGGCCACGGCCTTTCTGACCACGACTACCCCCGACAACGTAGCTGCCAATAACACGAGCACTGTAGTGGCTACCTCTACGCGTGCTTCGGATGTAGCAGCCACCATTGCCGGCCCCGATGTAGTAATACAGGGCACCCCCGTAGTATACACGGTTCGTACGGTGAATAATGGCACTGCGCCCGCCGCCAGCCTCACTACTACCGTGCAACTGCCCACGGACCTGACCACCGTAGTGGTGCGTGATGCTGCCGGGGCAATTATAGCGGGGGCTTACAATGCTACCACTGGGGTAGTGACGTTCCCGACCCGGACGGAGGTACCCGTAGGGGATGCGGGCTCCTTATCGAACACCATCACCTTTTCGGCTCCCGACGTGTCGGCCATCAGTGTTACGGCCGTGGCTAGTATGCCCACGAGCACCAATGACCTAGCCCGCACCAACAATACGGCAACGTATACCACCAGCGTGCTTCGGGCTACGAGCACAGCCGAGGATTTGTCGGTAGCCGTTCGTGCCAGCACTACGAGTGTAGCAGCAGGCCAGAGCGTCACATTCACTCTCACAACAACCAACAACAGCACCACTACCGCTCCGGCCGTTGTGCAGCGGGTGGCATTGCCCATGGGGCTCAATCCCGCTACGCTCACTATTTCCAACGCCGGCACCTACGACCCTACTACTGGCATTGTGACGTTCCCCACGGTGACTTCACTAGCCAGCGGCGCAGCTGCGGCACTGACCAACACCATTGTCGTAACCGCACCTGGCACTGGCCCCCTCACGGCGGTAGCCAGCGTATCGGGTGGCAACAGCGACGGCATAGCGACCAACAACACGGCGCTAGCCACCGTGGCTGTGACATCGGTAAGCAACGTGCGCGCGGAAGTGCGCAGCGCTAGCCTCCAAACCGCTCCGCTGGAAAATACGGTGCTGCCTGGGCAGGCGGTGACCTACTTGGTGCGTGTCATCAACGATGGTCCTTCATTGGCGACGGGGGTAAGCGCCACGGCCCAGATTCCGACTAACCTCGACCCCGCTACGGTAATCATTTCGGGTGGCGGTAGCTATGACCCAGCTACGGGTCTGGTCACCTTCCCCGCGGTGGGTGCTCTGTCTCCTGGGCAAGCAGCTTCGGTTGGGTACACCATCACGTTCCGGGCCCCCACTACCGGGGCGTCGTACACAGTTGCCGCTACTGCCGCCACCAACACGACTCAGTCATCAACGGGCGATGATACCCAAACCTACCGGACAACGCTGAGCAACCAGGTGCCCGTGGCAAACACAGTAGTAAATAGCCTTACGGCACCCGATGGCAATACCTCGGCAACTGCCCTGCCTATTTCGGCACTAAGCGCTACCGACGTAGATGGCACCATCAGCACCTACGCCATCACCTCCCTGCCCAACGCCACAGCCCAAGGGGTACTATTCTACGCGGCCGATGGAGTTAACTACTCTCCCGTAGCGCTCACCAACGGCCGCTTTGTACTCACGGCTGCTACCGCTGGTAACCTGCGCTTCGACCCCGTGAGCAGCTTCGTGGGTAATGCCTTCTTCACCTTCACGGCCACCGACAATACGGGCGCCGCATCGGCACCGGCCCTCTACAGCATTCCAGTGGGCCTAGATAATGCGGCCACGTATGCATCGGGGGTGGTGAAAGGTGGCACGGGCAATGCATACCAAAATGGTGACCTCATTACGGCTGCTTTCGACGCTAATGGTGGAGAATACAGCTTCAGCAGCGCTACCAGCCAAACCACGATGACCGACACCGGCATCCGTTCGGCTACTACTGATGCCGCCGGTACCAACCTGCTCAGCAGCATGGGCTTAACCCTAAATGCCACTACGGGCCGCATTAGCGTTAGCAACCGCAGCCTGCTCCGTAGCGGCGACTACGTAGTCAATGTAACTACCATTGACGAGTTTGGGGGTACCACTACCCAGCCCGTGCGCTTCACCATTGGGGGGGCACCGCTGCCGGTGTCGTTGGTGCGTTTCGAGGCACGTAGTCAGGGTAAGAATGCGCTGCTGACTTGGGAAACTGCCCAGGAGCTCTACAACGACCACTTCGAGGTAGAACGCTCAGTAGACGGGGTGAACTTCGAGAAGGCAGGGCAGGTAGCCGGCCGCGGTACTACCACTGCTACCCAGCAGTACACCTACACCGATGCCGTAGCTAGCCGCCTCGCCAAAACGCTCTACTACCGCCTGCGCCAAGTAGATACGGACGGCAAAGCCAGTTCCTCACAAATTCGGGTGGTAACCTTTGGCCCGGCCGAGGAAGACCTAGTCATCTTCCCCAACCCGGCCAGCAGCGTGCTGCACGTACGCCTGACGGCAGAAGCACCGCAGGCTACCCTCGCGGTGTACACCACAACCGGCGTGCTGGTAATGCAGCAGACCCTGGGCGCTTCCCTGAGCGCTACCCTTGATGTAAGCCAACTAGCAACGGGCGCTTACCTTGTGAAGGTGCAAACGGCAAGTGGCGCTACCCTGGTCCGCCGCTTCCTGAAGGAATAGTCTTTGTGAGCTAGAGAACAAAAGGCCGCTGCCGATAGGTAGCGGCCTTTTTTGTGCGTTTCCCAATCCGGTCGACTGCTGAAGAGTTGGGGAGAAGGCTGCTAGTTTTCGCTGGGCAACGCTCATAATACCGCCGCGCTGCTCCGGGAGCTATGCTGGTAGCAGGAGGAGGCTGGCAGAAGCTGCGAATGCGTGCAGTGCAACGTCCGTCCTGTCCCTGGCGTACAGCTTGCATAACACATCCACCTCCTTAACCCCTCCGCGCTATGAATCATGCCGATCGTATTGAAGCCACTATTCAGGGTATCTACCGCGCCTTCGAGCACCCCGGTGAGCATCCCGCTGACGCCGGTATCAGCGCTATTGATAACTGGATTCACGCCCTTGATGGTCTGGGTGGCTCGGCTCTAGCTGGCTTGCAGAATGAGTTGCGTGCCTTGCGTGGCTACGTAGAGCGCGACGACCGTCCGGCTATGGCTGGCTCCCTACAACAGTTGGGCATGGAAACCTCACGTATGGCCCACGACATGCACGACGGCACGGGTGACCACCTCCGTCATTTGGGGCAAGTGCTTATTACCGCCGCTGGCAACCTGAAGATGTCCTAGCCTTGCTAGGCAACTCCGCCAGTTGTAACCGAGCATGTTCGTAAACTAAGATGCTCTGATTCCTTTTGCTTTCCGACGCTCAAAGCCCTGCTTGTGGTTGCGTCTCGTTCCTTTTCTATATGCATTCCGATTCCACCTCAGGGCAGCATTCAGCTCCCGGCTCTATATTGGCAGGTAGCCAGCCTCACCTGGAGGCTACCCTGCATGCCCTGCAAGCCGACCAGTTGCCCAACCTATTGCCCGCCGCCGGCGACAACCTGTACCGCTGGATGAACCTGCTGCAAGCGGCCGAAGGCGACCGTTTTGCCGACCTGATTGCCGAGTTGCAGAACCTGTACAACGCCATCGACCATGGTACGCCCAATGGCCCCGAGGTAAAGCAGATATTGCAGCGCCTTTCCGGCCTAACTACCCAAGCGGCGGAATCTGCTGATACCACTTCCCAAGATAAGTTGCGCCAGTTGGGGCAAGCCCTAGGTAACGCTGCCGATACGCTGTAATTTTTCCGATTAGCTAAGTATAGCAATGGCCTGTTCTGTCCCGTTTGGGGTGGGGCAGGCCGTTGCTATGTACGCGCAGTGGCTGCCTCGCAGGCCCTGGCTGCGGTGGAAAAAGCAAGAAATAGGTAGCAGGAACTAGCTGAACAGCAGGCAGAATCTTACTAAGCAAGTAGCCAACCCTAGGATTGGGGATAGAGTAAATAGGGAAGTTCCTCTTGTTTCATCCAACTTCCTCCTCTATGTCAATCTCGCATTCTGCCAGTGCCGACCAATTGCAGGCTACCCTCCGCATTCTTCGCAGCGAAGACGTAACCCAAACCATTGCCAAAGCCACCGAAAACATTGACGGCTGGGTGCACATGCTCCGCGCCTCTGGCGAAACCGCGTATGGCACCATTGCCGCCGACCTAGTGAAGTTGAAGGGCTATTTAAACGGCACCGACCCCAACCCCATCAGCGACGTGCTGCAAACCCTAGCTGAGCATATCAACAGCTTTGTTGATGACTCCAACCCTCGTTTCATTGGTACGCTAGACGAGCTATCCAAAGCCCTCACCTCCGTTGCCCGCGACCTCCAGACCACCCGCGACAACCAGGAGCAGCAATAATAAATTGTTCCACAAAAAGAGGCCGTGCATGGTGCACGGCCTCTTTTTGTGGAGGGTCATGCTACTACAAGCAGCTAGTATCCTTGGCTAGAATCGTCGCCGCGCGGGTCGGCGCCTCCTTCGAGCCTACCCCCCGGCAGCACACGAATTACCTCCACCCGCCCCCAGGGGGCCCGTGGGTTCAGCTTGTACCCGCGGGCGCGCAGCGTGTCCTGGGCTGCGGGCAGTAGGGCCCCTGCCTCCACATCAATCAAATCGGGGAGCCACTGGTGATGCAGGCGCGGCGCGGCCACGGCCTGCTGTGCGTTCATGCCATAGTCGAGGGTATTCAAAATGGCTTGCAGCACACTGGTAATAATGGTGCTACCACCGGGCGTACCCACTACCAGAGCCAGCTTCTTGTTCTTGGTAAGAATGGCCGGCGTCATGGAAGACAGCATGCGCTTGCCGGGCGCAATGGCATTGGCTGCTCCGCCTACCAGCCCGTAAAAGTTAGGAGTGCCTGGCTTGCTGCTGAAATCGTCCATTTCATTGTTGAGCAAGAAACCAGCGCCTGCCACCACTACTTTGCTGCCGTAGGCTCCGTTAAGGGTAGTCGTGCAGCTGACGGCGTTGCCCTGAGCGTCTACAATATTGTAGTGTGTAGTTTGGTCCGATTCGTAGCTGGGAAAGTTAGGGCCAGCAGTTACCTGGGAACTGGGGGTTGCGCGGTAGGGCAGGGTAGTAGCCATTCGCTGCTTGTTGTAGGGCTTCTCCAGCAGTTGCTTCACGGGCACGTGCCCAAAATCCGGGTCGCCCAGGTACGTAGCCCGGTCGGCATATACGCGGCGCTGGGCCTCCGTAATCCAGTGGGTAGCTTGGGGCGAGTGCCAGCCGGCTCTGCCCAGGTCGTAGGGTTCTAGCATTTGCAGCATTTGCAGCAAGGCTACTCCGCCCGAGCTGGGCGGCGGAAACGTCAATACATCGTAGCCCCGGTACTGGCCGTGCAGCGGAGTGCGCCACTTGGGCTGGTAGTTTTGCAGATCCTGCTTGGTAATGATACCGTGCCCCCGCTGCATTTCTTGGGTGAGCAAGTCAGCTGTAGTGCCTGCATAGAAGCCCGTCCGGCCTTCGTCGCGGATGCGGCTGAGGGTACTAGCTAGGTAGCGGTGCCGAATGGTGTCGCCGGGCTGCCAGGGCCGCCCTTCCCGCACGTAGGAGTTGGGCAGGAATCCCATCTCATTTACTGCTGCTTCCATTCTGACACTAGGGGTCGCTTGCGAGTGCTCCATGTGCTGACCCGCAGTGACAGCCGTGGTGATAAACTTGGTGCGGTTCAGCCCGGCAGCTTCTTTCTCCGTCAGTACCACCCCCTTGGCTGCTAAATCAACGGCTGGCTGCACCACCTCTTTCCACGGCAGCTTACCCAGCTTTTTGTGCAGTTCCCACATACCCGCCACGGTACCGGGTACACCGGCCGCTAGGTGGCCTAGAGTGCTCAGGTCAGGAATTACGTTGCCCTGCTTGTCGAGGTACATGTCGCGGGTAGCGGCGGCGGGGGCCGTTTCCCGGAAGTCGAGAGCCCCTTCTTGGCCATCGGCGCCACGGTAGAGCAGAAAGCCGCCCCCGCCAATGTTGCCGGCTACGGGCAGCACTACGGCTAGGGCAAACTGGACGGCCACGGCCGCGTCGTAGGCATTGCCGCCCTTTTGTAGAATTTCTACCCCAATGCGCGAGGCCTCCGGGTGCGCCGATGTCACCAGCGCCTTAGCCGTAACGACGGGGGTAGCGGTGGGAATGGGCGTGGCCAGCGCGGCTACGGGTGCGGTGGCATGGGGAGTGCTAGTGCAGGAAAGCAGCGCCGCCAGGGCCAGGGGGTAGAGGTAGCGTTTCATATGAGCAAAGGTACAGTAGATCAGGGAAGGTGTCGGAAGGCAGATGCAATGAGAGAGTACCTTGCAGGGTACGGGCACTAGCAGAAGCTCAACACTAGACGGCGGCTGTAAGCACCCCGACAGGAGATACTACCGCCAGCAGCCAGGCTGGGTAAGCAGAGTTTCCCAACAGCCGTGTGCCCCTCAAATTATAGGAAGATGCTCACGGGGTAGTAAAATTGCCTTGCGACGCGAGGAAAAGGACATTCTTTTGGCCTAAAATCGGACTAAATCACGACTAGCCTTACTAAATTCGGTAATCCGCGTAGCTTTGACCGGAACTCCTGATCTGCCATCCTATGCCTACCGATATATCTACTCCTGCCGCTTCGGTTCCAACTACTGCGCTGCTACCCCTGGTACAGCAAGACTCTTGGCTGGCCCCGTACGAGCCGAACTCCTGGCACGTCAGCAGCGGCTAGAGCAGCGACTAGCGGAGATTACGCAGCAGTGCGGCTCCTTGAGCAAGTACGCGCTCCTGCACCAGCGCCTGGGCCTCAACTACGACTCACGCCGCCGGGGCTACTGGTTTCGTGAGTGGGCCCCCGCCGCCGAGGCACTCTATCTCATCGGCGACTTCAATGGCTGGGACCGGCAGGCTACCCCCCTGCAACGAGGCAACGATGGGATGTGGGAGGTGTTTTTGGCCGACAAAGACTACCAAGACCGTCTAACCCACCACTCCCTGTACAAGGTGCACGTAGTAACGGCCAAGGGCGCCAAGGACCGCCTACCTGCCACCCTGCGCCGCGCCGTGCAAGACGAGGCTACCAAGGACTTTGCCGGGCAAGTATGGCGCCCCGCCACCCCCTATACGTGGACGGACCAAAAATTCCGCATCTCCAATGTGGTGCGGGAGCCCTTCATTTATGAAGCGCACGTGGGCATGGCTCTGGAGGAAGGTCGCACGGGAAGCTACCTGGAATTCGCCGAGCAAATCTTGCCCCGCATTCAGGCCGACGGGTACAACTGCCTGCAACTGATGGCCGTGATGGAGCACCCTTACTACGGTTCCTTTGGCTACCACGTAGCCAACTTCTTTGCGGTATCGTCGCGCTTTGGTACTCCCGAGGAGCTCAAGCACCTAATTAACGAAGCCCACCGCCGGGGCATTGCCGTGCTACTGGATGTAGTACACTCCCACGCCGTGAAAAACGAGGCCGAAGGCCTGGCCGATTTCGACGGTTCAGGGGCTCAGTACTTCCACGCGGGGGCGCGCGGTAACCACCCAGGCTGGGATTCTAAGCTCTTTGACTACAGCAAACCAGAGGTTCAGCAGTTTCTGCTTTCCAACCTGCGCTACTGGCTGGAAGAGTTTCACTTTGATGGTTTCCGCTTCGATGGCATCACCAGCATGCTGTACCATCACCACGGCGAGGGAGTCTCGTTTGGCGGGTACGACCAGTACTTCGGACCCGAGGTAGACGATGACGCCATCTTGTACCTTCAGCTAGCGGCCACCCTCGTAAAGGAGGTGAAGCGCAGTGCCATCCTCATTGCCGAGGACATGAGCGGCATGCCGGGCTTGTGCCGGCCTATTGCGGAAGGGGGCATTGGCTTCGACTACCGCTTGGCCATGGGCATTCCAGACTATTGGATCAAACTGCTCAAGCACACCCGCGACGAAGACTGGAACCTCCACGATTTGTGGTACACCCTCACCAACCGGCGTGAAGGAGAGAAAACCGTGGCCTATGCTGAAAGCCACGACCAAGCCTTGGTGGGCGACAAAACCCTGGCTCACTGGCTGCTGGATAAGGCCATCTACGAGCACATGCGCAAGGACGACCACAACCCCGTGGCCGACCGGGGCATTGCCCTGCACAAGCTTATCCGGCTGGCTACGCTAAGCCTAGGCGGCGAAGCCTACCTCAACTTCATCGGCAACGAGTTCGGCCATCCGGAGTGGGTAGACTTCCCCCGCGAAGGCAACAATTGGAGTCACCATTTTGCGCGTCGCCAGTGGAGCCTGGCCGACAACCAGGATCTGAAGTATGGGTACTTGCTACGCTTCGACCAGGTAATGCTAGCCATTGCCAAAGGAAATCGGTTATTGGCGGCAGGCCCAGCCCGGCAGCTGAATGTAGACAGCGAAAACCAAGTGCTCATCTTTGAGCGCGACGGCCTCATCTTCGTGTTTAGCTTCCACGTGGACCGTAGCGTACCCAACTACCGTTTCACGGTGCCCACGCCGGGCCGCTACGGCATTGTGCTTAACTCCGATGATGCCGAGTTTGGTGGCTTCAACCGGGTTGATGCCAGCATCACCTACGAAACATTTGAGGAGGACGGAGTGCATAAGCTGAGCCTTTACGTGACCAACCGTACGGCCTTGGTGCTCACACGCACCTAGACCTCCGCCAACTAACAAAGCCAAAGGGCCAGGTTTTACAGCAACTGGTTGTTTCGTGGGAACAACCAGTTGCTGTAAAACCTGGCCCTTTGGTGTTCTTCTGGAGCCTTACGAAAAGGGGAGTTAGTTGATTTTTTGGCCGCTGTTCAGGCGTTGTACCACGGATTGGGCGCGCTCATTGCGGGTGTCGCTTTTCTTGGCGCGGGCTATCCAGTTGGCAAATTCCTCCCGCCGCTTAAACGACAGCTCATTGAATTTCTCCTGTAGGCCGGCGTATTCCAGGGCATCGATGAGTTCGGCGGGAAGCTCAAGCTGACGCTCTTCGGTGTCGCGCTCTAAGGAGACGTGCACGGTGCTGCTCCAGCTCTTGCCAATGGCATTGCGCACTTCCTTTTTCACGGGCAGGGCGTGTAAACCATCACCAATAGGAACGAGGTTCAGCCGGATAGGAAACCCATCAATGGTGCCTTGCACCGGCAGCGCGCCCGAGATGCCGTACGTTTCGGGTATGCTAAAAGGTACTACTAAGAATACGCCGCTATCGGCGCCATCCATTTCTAGCTCGGCGTCAAATTCGTGGCGAATGGGGGAGTCACTCATGTGGTGCAAAAGGTAAAATATCAGCCAGCCCCAACTCCGGTTAGCGGTTTTCGAGGCGGCGCAAAATGCTGTTGATGGTATCCGTATCGTTGGGGGCCACTACCTGCACCCGGTTGTTGGTGGCAGGGTAAGTAGCCCGGAGGCGTTCCGCCGTACCGTCCGAAGCAGCCAAAATCAGGTCGGCACGGCGTAATGCCAGGCGTTCCAGTTCCAGGGCCCAGCCCCGGTCGGCGGGGGTGTTGCGCTGCTCGGCCAGGCTGTGCACATGCAGCACCAGGGGGCGGCCCGTTTGCTGGCGGATTTCCATGGCCGCCAGCCACGTTGGCCAATCGGTGGCGTAAATTACACCAAAGTTATCGGAAAGGGCTTGGCGCGTGGCAAAGCGCGCGTACTGAATAACCTGATAGTTGAGGTCGGCCGAAGGGGGCAACTCAGCACTCAGGGCGGCCAATGCTTGAGGTAGCGTAGCTAACTCCGGAGAGAAAGAAGCTTCCTCGGGTTCTGCTGGGGCCGCCGGGCTGGTAGTTCGGCCGCGAGCAGATCCAGGGCTTCTTCTACGCCCGTTTCTAATGCGTCTGGAAAAAGAGCATGGGCATTGGCGCTTTTGTCGGTATCTGGGGTAGCTGCCGCCGGGCTGGTGCTAGCGGCTGGGGACGCTGCACGGGGCGCGGATAAGGCCAGGCTGGGGACCGGGGCTTCTTCGCTGCCAATGTAGGGGGCTGCCGGAACGGCAAAAGCAGGGGCTGGTTCGCCTGCCGGGGCGGTGCTGCCCACGTAGGGTGCCATTGGGTGCTGCCAGTTGGCGGGGTAGCGGTCCGCTGGTAGGGTTGCAAGCTCATCTACTCGCAGTTGCGCCAAGGTAGTTACCTGGGCATTAGGAGTAAGCAGCGAGGAAGAATACGAGCGGGGCAGTACTACTGCAAGGGGAACTTGCGGAGCAAGCGCCTGCACCAAGGGCTGCAAAGAAGGAAGCGGCTGTTCGCCGGCGCGGGGCGCACCGTCCCAGCCAAGTAGCAGCACGGGAGAAGGGGCAGGAGTCATAGTAGAATAGAGCAAAAAAGGGGGCAGTAACCAGATATGGCAAGGTAGATAAAAAAGCTACCCGCCGTGTCCTGTAGTAGGCTTTTTACGAAAGCACATCGGTAGTCGCCATAAGTCGCAGGAATCATTTTTACCTTGCGCAGTAAAAACAAGCAGATCTGGCCCCACCGGAATTTTCTTGCTTTCCTCTCAACAACTCCCATTATGGCCGAAAATATTCAGGACAACAACTACATGGTCAATGACCTGGCCGCCCGGTCCAGGCAGGAACTATATCCGGGCCGGGTAGTGCACGGCGAGCAGCAGGGTACCGACTTTCTGTTTCGGTGCGAAAACGGCGTGCAATTACTGCTACAAGTCATTTCAGATAAGGTGCTGCGTTTTCGCTACGCCACGGAGGCCGGCTTCGGTCCCGATTTTAGCTATGCTTTCCCCTCGGGCACCCCACCGCGCCAGCAGCCTGAGTTCCTGGAATTTCGGGAGAAGCCCGACCACTACCGCATCACCACCGACCGCCTTATTTGCGTGGTGGACAAAGATACGCTGCGCAACCGCGTGCTGAACCGCTCGGGCCTGGTACTGAGCGAAGACGAGAAGGGCTTCCACTGGGAATACGAGTACGAGTCGGGCAACGACATCGTAAAGATGAGCAAGCAGGTGCAAAGCGGGGCTCATTACTACGGCCTCGGCGACAAGCCCGACAATATGAACCTGCGCGGTAAGCAGTTCACCAACTGGGGCACCGACACCTACGGCTACCAGAAAGGCTCCGACCCGCTGTACAAAAACATTCCATTTTTCTTGGGCTTACACCAGAAAACAGCCCACGGTATTTTCTTCGACAACACGTTCAAAGCCTTCTTCGACTTTGCCGCCGAGCGGGCCGACGTAGCCAGCTTCTGGGCGCTGGGCGGAGAAATGAACTACTACTTCATCTACGGCCCCAGCCTGCTCGAAGTAACCCAGGAGTACACCCGCCTGACGAGCCCACCAGAACTGCCGCCGCTCTGGACGCTGGGCTACCACCAGTGCAAGTGGAGCTACTTCCCCGAGAGCAACGTGAAGGCCATTGCCAAAGGCCTACGCGACCGGCAGATTCCCTGCGACGCCATCTACCTCGACATCGACTACATGGATGGGTACCGGTGCTTTACCTGGAGCCCTACCCACTTCCCCGAGCCCAAGCGTATGGTGCGGGAACTGGCCGAGGATGGCTTTAAAACCATTGTCATCATCGACCCCGGCATCAAGATTGACCCTACCTACAGCGTATACAAGGAGGGGCTTGAAAGCGACTACTTCTGTCGCCGCGCCGATGGTCCACTGATGAAAGGCTCCGTGTGGCCAGGCCTGTGCAACTTCCCGGACTATACCCGTCCTGAGGTGCGCGAGTGGTGGGCCGGCCTGTTTAAGGGCCTGATTCAGGAAGACGGTGTGAAGGGCGTGTGGAACGACATGAACGAGCCGGCCGTGTTTGAGAAAGGCACCTTCCCGGATGATGTGCGCTTCGGCTATGAAGGTTACTCTGCCTCTCACAAGAAGGCGCACAACATCTATGGTATGCAGATGGCCCGCGCCACCAATGAAGGGGTGAAGCGCTTCAGCCACCCCAATCGGCCCTTTACCATTACGCGCAGCACCTACTCCGGGGGGCAGCGCTATTCCTCCGGCTGGACCGGCGACAACATTGCCTCCTGGGAGCACCTCTGGCTGGCGAACATTCAGTGCCAGCGCCTGAGCATTTCGGGCTTCTCCTTTGTGGGGTCTGACATTGGGGGCTTCATTGACAAGCCCGATGGGGAACTGTACGTGCGCTGGGTTGCGCTGGGCGCCTTCCATCCGTTCTTCCGCACCCACAGCTCCGGCGACCATGGCGACCAGGAGCCCTGGTCGTTTGGTGAGGACTTTGCGCAGTTGGCGCGGGGCTTCATTGAGTTGCGCTACCGCCTGCTGCCCTATATGTACACCACATTCTGGCAGTATGCACAAGCAGGCACGCCTATGCTGCGCCCGCTAGCCTTCCTCGACCAAACCGACACCGACACCTACCTGCGGATGGCCGAGTTTAGTCTCGGCGACCACCTGCTGGTGTGCCCCATTACCCAGCCCGGTGCCGATGGCCGCTGGATGTACCTACCCCGCGGCGACTGGTTCTACTACTGGACCGATGAACCCAAGACCGGCGGCGCCGAAGTGTGGGCCAGCGCCCCCCTCGACCGGATTCCCTTGTTTGTGCAAGCCGGAGCCGTAGTACCCATGTACCCCGTAATGCAGTACGTGGGCGAAAAGGCAGTAGAAGAACTTACCCTGCACGTGTACTACAAGCAGGGCGAGCAAGCCAGCGTGCTGTACGAGGATGGCGGGGAAGGCTACGGCTACCAGGAAGGGCAAAGCACTACCCGCCGCTTCAAGGTGCGGGGCACTGACACCGGCCTGGTGCTGCAGCAAGCTACGGAGGGTGCCTACCAACCCACCTGGGCCAGCTACCGCGTGGTACTGCATGGATTGCCTTTTGGCGCTTCCGTATTCAGCACCGATGGTCAGCCCGCGGAGGGGGTGCAGGTAACCACCGAAACCGGACTCACCCTACCCGGCGTGACCGTAAGCGCCGATTTTACAGAGCTTGTAATTGGATAGCAAGTACAGGCGCATAGTAGCATAAAAACCGCCCCCTGAGTCCTGAGAGCAGGACTCAGGGGGCGGTTTTTGCTTTTCGATAGTCGTCATACTGCTAGCTGCACGTCGCCGCCGGCGGGGTGGCCCACGCACGTAAGAGTAAGGCCTTGGGCTAGGTCCCGGTCGGTGAGTACTTCATTGTACGAAAGCCAGACGCGACCGGAAAGGCAACGCGCTACACAGTTGCCGCAGATGCCCGCCTCGCAACTGTAGGGCAACGCGAGGCCCTGAGCGCGTGCCGCCTGCAAAATGGTAGCTGGGTAGGCCACCGGGAAGGAGTACTGCTGCCCGTGCAGAGCTACCGTAACAGTGTGCGTATCGGTGTTGGGAGGGAGGGCTGGGCTTGCCGAAGGAGGTAGTACAAAGTTTTCGCGCCGGATACGCTGGCGAGGAACTCCCGCCGCGTGCAGGCCGTAGCCACACATGCGCATGTACTCGCCAGGGCCGCACACAAAGGCCAGCATCTGATTGGGGGTAGTAGTGGCGTGCTGGGCCACCAAGCGCACCAACAGATCTTTGTAGAGGCGGGCACGGGCTAAGTTGGGGTGGTTGCTGAACAGCAACTCAATGCGAAACCGCTGGGCAAAACGAGTCGCCAGTTCGGCTAGCTCCCGGTGGAAAATAGTGTCGGTGGGGGTGCGGTTGCTGTACACCAGCAGCACATGCACCTGCGGCTGGGTATGAAGTACCATTTTCAGCAAGGAGAAAATGGGCGCGATGCCACTACCGGCCGCAAAAAGCAATACCTGCGCGTAAGGCAACTCCCTGGGCTCGGGAAGAACAAACAGGCCCCCAGCCCCAGAAGTCAGCAACTCGTCGCCTTCCCGGGCCTCATCAACCAGCCACCGCGAGAAAACCCCATTGGCTACTCGCCGCACCGTGATGGCCAAGCCAGCATCTACTGCTGGCGCCGAGGAAATAGAGTAGGAGCGGCGCTGCCCAGGATGCCGCGGCAACAGCAGCGTAAGATACTGGCCCGCTTGGTACGGCACGGGCTGGTCGGGCGCTAGCCAAAAGGTTTTTACCTCCGGAGCTTCCTCTACTATGTTCTGAATGCGAAGCGAAATAAGCACGGCCGGTAAACAAGGTCCTAATGATCAACTACGTTTTCTGCGCCGGGGGGTGCAATGTTTCGTGCAGATACTGGTATACCTCCGGGTTGCTAAGCAGCGTGCCGTGGCTTAGTTTCGGGTACAGGCGCGTAGTGATGAACACATCCGGTGGGGGGGCGGCATCCCGAAATACGCGGCCTACGGCGCTACCTGCTCCTACCAGCCCGTCGCCGAAATAATCGTGTAGCACCGAGGAGGCCGTTTTTAGCAGAGACCCCGCTAGCACATGGTAGTGCACACCCGGCAAAGGCGGTACTACCGTTCGCGGAGGCAGCAAGTCGTCGGCGTGCGGATTCTGCCAGTCTTCGTCTACCAAGCGGGCGTGGCGCAAATCCTTGATGCCATTACTACGCTTGTCAATCAGGCCGCTGATAAACCGAGTGGGCCAGAGGTTGATTTTGCGGAGCACCAAGGAAGTAAAGTGACTGTTCTGTTCCAGAAAGGAGCCGTCGTTGGGCACACCTAGTAGAAAAACGTCGCGCAGCAGGGCAAGCCAGTCGGCGGGCAAGCCAGTGGGTGCTGGCTCCGAGTGTAGATCAACCGATACAGGTGCGCCGGGCTTGGGCCCGGCTTCCGTGTTTGATAAAGCCAGCGCGGCGTAATAGCCCGCGCTGCGAATAACGAGCCCACCCATGCTGTGCCCTACCAACGCCAGCTCGCCCACCGCCGACGGGAAGGTAGCCACCAACTCCGTGAGCAGTTGGTGTAGCAGGCGGCCATTCTCGGAAATGTGTAAGCCGCTATTGTAGCGCACGTAGAGGCACTGCACCCCCAGCTCCCGTTGTAGCCGGGGGCCGAACCGCAGGTCATCGGGGCCGCGGCCCGTTTGCCAGATAATTTCGTCGCCCATAAGCCCGTGCAGAAACACCACTGTTTTGCGCCCCTGCCCGTTGGGAAGAGGCATAAGGCGCAAATCAGCTACCGGCACATCGGCGTTGTAGCGGCGAAAGCTCATCTGAATTGCTCGCGAGTCGTTGCGGGCGGCCAGTTGGTCGCCGAATGCCCCATTGAGCATGGGTAGGGTGAAGTGGCTGTTTTCTTGGCCCGCCCGGTACAGAAAGCCAGCACCTTGCAGCGGAGCCCGGGCTACCCGACCCATAGCCGCCGTTGCGCGTTGCCACCGCGAGGGTTCAGAATCAGGAGAAGACAAGGGTGGGTCGAGGGAATCGGGCACGGCAATGGAGGTAGCGCCAGCAGCGCTACAAGGTGGAGCACGGGGGTATACTGCAAATTTACGGGGTAGCCCTGTGCAAGTTGAGCAGCACACGGGCCGCCCAGAAACAAAAAGCCCCGGAGCTACCTAAGCAGCTCCGGGGCAGTACGCACTACCTAGCGCAACAGGTGACTATTGTACCACTAGCTTGCGCGTGAGGGGACCTTCGGGGGTGTCAAGACGCAGTACGTATACGCCGGCTTGTTGCCCGCGCAGATCCACGAGGCGTCCGCGCGAAGTACTACCGGGGGCCGCTGCTTGGCGCAGTACCACGCGGCCAGTGGCGTCTACTACCGTAAAGGGAGCAGTTGATAGGCCTGGTTGGCTAAGCGAGGCCAGCGAGAACTCTCCGCTGCTGCTAGGGTTGGGGTAGATCTGTAGGGCAGCTTCGTTTGCTTTATTGCGCGTGCCAGCAACGGTACCCGTCATGGTGACATCATCCACGAGTAGGGTGGTGCCTACCGTACGAACTTCGCCTGCTCCCGACAGAAAGCCGATGTGCACGGAGTCGGGCGCCAGCGACGACGTGTATTGCAGTGGCACCGAGCTTAGCGTGTAGGTAGCGGCCGGTAGTAGGCGCAAGCTCCCAGACGCAATAGTTTGTTTGGTGTTGCCCACCGTGCGCGTAAGCACCACAAAAGCATACGCCGAGTCGGCCAGGGCATTGTCACCCGTCAGCTTATAAAAGAACTGCATGTTGCTGGCGCGGGTAGTGAAGGGCTTGCCACCCACGGCGCTCAGGTCTTCGTCCTGCACATTTTCAATGTCGTCTGCGGAAAGATTACCCAGCACAATGCCGCCTGGCAGCGGGCCTCCTAGTAAAGCACTAAGGATGAGGTCATTCTTGGTTTCCATTCTCGCAGCAAAGGAGCCTGCATGTACATCCGTGCTCTTTGAGGCCGTAACGCTCGTGTACAGTGGCCCAAAGGCTTTGAGGGCTTCATCAATGGTAGACCAATTTTCGGGGACTTCTAGGCCGTTGCGGGTTACCCAAGTATCGAGGTTGCCATTGGGTATGGTGCTGGCTGTTTGGGCCGAAGCAGAGGTAGCCCATAATAAACCGGCCGTAGCCAGCATACCGAGTACAAGTTGTTTCATGGGAAGTGAGTAAAAATGAAAATGGTAGTGAGAATATGAATACTTCTATTATACCTGTAAAGGAACGCATTAGCACGGACAGGTTGCGCAACTTCGGCCAAAAAATGCGGCTCTACCTAGGAACAGTGGTCCGTGGTAGCGCCGCCCCCAGTATCAGCCCCGTTAGCAGACCGCCCACGTGGGCCGCATTGTCGGTAGCGTGGGCTTCCAATCCGCCCGCCAAGCTAGAGGCCAGCAGGTACACCATAAATACCAGCACGGTGCGGCGCCCAGTCTGGCCGAAGGCGGTAGGCCGGACAAGCAGGGTGGCCAGAAGCAGCCCGTAGAGCCCAAAAATAGCCCCTGAAGCGCCCACCGAAAGCACTCCGCCCGTATGCCAGCCCAGGCTAGCCAAACTGCCGCCCACTCCGCTAAGCAAGTACACCAGTAGCAACCGCCGCCATCCGGTCAGGCCTTCCGTCAGCAGCCCCAGAAATACCAAGGAGGCCATGTTCATAAGCAGGTGGGCGGGGCCGCCATGCAGAAAACACGCCGTGAGAAGTCGCCAGGGTTGGCTAGGCAGGGTGAGGGGGGAGAAATTGGCGCCCCACCGTACCAGATCGGCGGGGGCGGGGTCCAGCGGGTTGGTGCCGGTAATTGCCAGCAGTCCATACACCAGCAGGTTTAGCCAGAGCAGCAGGGGGGTGGCGGCATAGTTTGGGCGCGGCCAAAAAACACCCCGGCCCACCTCCCGCAACAGGTCCCAGCTGCGGGTCGGGGCCGGGTGCTACGGGGCTAGGCGGGCGGGAGGAGGTAGGCAGGTCCTGGGGAATCAGCTCCCGGCGCTGTAACTCCTGCACGGCCGCTTGCACCACCGACGCGGGGTAGCGCCCCGGCTCCTGAATCAAGTACAGCAGCTCGGCGTCGGTTTTCTGGGCAAATAGCTCGGCAGGATCAGGCACGGCAAGTAAGGGCAATCGCTCATCGGGCCAACTTCGGCCCCCTAGCTGCGCGTCATAAACCCTGCCAGCGCCTTCCTGCCTGACAGGATTGCGGATCCCGCTGGAAAGGTAGCACAGTAGGGGCGCTATAGCTCCGTAATATTGCCCTGAATAGGCGCGCGCTTGGTGGGTAGCCCCAGCATCTCATTGCTGATATCGGAGGCCTCAAGCTCAGCCCGGTTCAAGTCGCGGTTGAACTCGAACTTACCCATCATCTCGTATTGGCTTTTCAGGTTTTCCAGCAGGGCCCGTCTAATCACCAAGCCTTGTTGCATGGTTGTCAGGCGAGCTTCCATGGTAGGGGTGAGGCTTTGGTTGTAAGCTTTGGCTTTCATAAACCAACTGATGCGGTCCAACGCAATCGTTACCTGCCCCGCAAATACGGTCGATGCTTTGTTGTCTAGGGCTTGCTTCGTTAGGTGGGCACCAGCATTTTCAGCCAGCCAGTAGCGCCGCGCCATGCGAGAGTAGCGGCCCGCCGCAGTAGTATCGGCCCGGTCGGCGGCGGGTAGCAACTGGCGCATCTTGCGAACCTGAACGGCTGCTTCGGCTTCGAAGGCAGGTAGGGGCGTGGCTTGCACACTTTCCAGCACAATAGGCTTGGGGGCCACTACTGCCTTTGTAGCGGTTGCGGCTGGTTTCTTCGGAGCCAACAACCAGTACCCAGCCCCGCTCAGGCTAGCACAATAGCCGCCGCTGGCAGCCAGCGGCCCACCCCGGAGGGAGTTTCGTCGTCTTGGTCGTGGTGGGTATAGTGGGCGTGAGTGGGGGCCGGCGGAGTGGCGGGTGGAAGCGAAACGCCCCGGCGGCGCAGCTCCCCTAAGGCGGTTTCTACCAGGGATGAATGGTACAGCTCGGGGTGTTGCACCAAGTAGCGCAGCTCGTCATCGGTTTTTTGTAGCAGGACGTCGGTTCCGGGGGTAGCCATAGAGTATTGGCACGAAGCAGGATGGATAGAACAACAGGATGACCCCCGCCATAAGCCAGAAGCACCGCTGTGCAAGATACTGGGGGAATCCGCAGGAATCCATATAAAAACGGGCCTCGCCCGCACTGTTCCCAACCACGACCGGCAGCGGGCGTATAGATGGGTACGGGTCGGCCTCGGCCGACTGCTTTTCTACCATGCTAACTAGCTTTTCCATGTCTACTCCCGCCCCTGACCCTAACGAGCAAAAGAAAAACCAGACCACCGAGTCAAACGAAGCCCCGCAGCCGGGCTCGCAAAACACCACCCAAAGTACCCTCACCGATGGCGACGGTATTCGGGGTGGCTACGGTGACAGTGACCAAACCAACGGCTTGGAGGGCGGCGAAGATGCCGGCCCCGATGGCAGCCCTACGCACGATAGCTAAGCTACCTTCCATAGCTGCCCTAAGCGCGCCCTAGCCAATTCACTTGGCTGGGGCGCCGCTTTCCATTAGGCGTGTTGCCTCAACAATAAGGGCGCAGCCTGTACGTATGCTGTGCGCTGCCTACGTGGCTGATGCTCTGCAACGTGTAGAATTTTAGCTTAATGTCGGTGCGTAGGTGAGGCTTGATGGAGTTCTTACCAATTACCGATAAGCTGGCCTGCACAACAAGAGGGCTTTTTGTGGCGTCTTACTAGCGCGGCATCTAGCTAGCAGCGTCAACTTGCTTGGTGCCAGATAAAATAAAACGCTGTCTTTTACAGTTCAGGTAGTACCAAGCGCACCAGCAAGCGTACACCTACCCGGGCCGCATTGCTTCTGGCGTCTTCTTTTTGCTTATGTCAGCTTCCTCTTCCGGCCCCTACGTCCTTTCTTCGCCAGAGCAGTACTGGCAGTTGGTGCAGGCTCAAACCGAGCAAGAGTTGGTAGATTTAGCTAGCTACGTTCCTGGCCTTGTGTTAGACATTCGCTACGCTACCAGCCACAATGTGCTGGGTAAGCCCATGTATAGCAAACCCCTGGCGTATGCGCGGCGCCCCGTGGCCGAAGCATTGGCCGAGGTGCAGCAGGAGTTACAGACGCGCGGCCTTGGCTTGTGCGTGTACGACGCCTATCGTCCCTACAGTGTCACGGTACGGCTGTTTGAGCACATCCAGGATGAAAACTTTGCAGCTCCGCCCTCGCGCGGGTCTCATCACAACCGGGGGTGCTCCGTGGATGTAGGGTTGGTAGAGTTGGCCACTGGCTGCCATCTTCCCATGCCTACCGATTTCGACGAACTGGGCCCACCCGCCCATGCCCGCTACAGCCAGTTGCCCGGCCACATCATCCTCAACCGCTGTTTGCTGTTGGCTAGCATGTGTCGGCATGGTTTCGTGAACTACCCTGGTGAGTGGTGGCACTTCGACTACTGCAGCTGGGACGCCTACGATTTGCTGGATCTTTCATTTGAAAACCTGACCAGCAAGTAAGAGCAACGGGGCTCATGGTAAGCTATTCTGGGCGGAAAGAGCCGGCCAAATGCCTAGCCAGACAAAGCGCCGCCTTTCAACTGGTTTGCTGCGTAGCCAGGCTTGAGCTTGGCTGAGGTGGGCATATGCTGCCGCATTCTGCCCGTTAGCGTTTATCTTCTGCCTACTTTTGCGGTAATGTTCCGATTCGTTGCCGCTTGCCGTTTTTTGGTGTTTCAGTGCTTGCTGTTCACCCTCTTCACTACCGCCCGCCCCACCTTTGCCCAGCCTACGCCTCCCAAGCGCGAATTGCGCGGCGTCTGGATTGCCACCGTGGAAAATATTGACTGGCCTAGCAGCCGCAGCCTGCCGCCGGAGCAGCAGCGCCGCGAGTACCGCCGCATGCTGGATACTCACCAGCGGAACGGTATCAACGCCGTGTTTGTGCAGGTGCGGCCCGCCTCCGACGCCTTCTACCAAAGCGAGCTGGAACCCTGGAGCAAGTGGCTGACGGGCACCCAGGGCAAGGCCCCAGCTCCCTACTACGATCCGCTACCTTTTCTTATTGAGGAGGCGCACAACCGAGGTATGGAATTTCATGCCTGGTTTAACCCCTACCGGGCCACCATGGACACCGTGACGCGGCGCCTGGCCCCCAACCACCCTTACCGCCGCCACCCCGAGTGGTTTTTGCGCTACAGCGGCAAGCTCCTCTACAACCCCGGCCTGCCCGCCGTGCGCGAGTACATTGGCAGGTAATTGTGGATGTAGTGCGCCGCTACGACATTGACGGCGTGCACTTCGACGACTACTTTTACCCCTACCCCGAGGCAAACCAGGTGATTCACGACGAGGCTGCCTACGCCCGCTTCAACCCCGACCACCTAGACCTAGCAGCGTGGCGGCGGCAAAACGTGAACGCGCTGATTCAGTCCCTTCATGATACCATTCGGCATACTAAGCGGTGGGTAAAGTTTGGTATTTCGCCTTTTGGCGTGTGGCGCAACCAAACCACCGACCCCAATGGCTCGGCCACCAAAGCCTTCCAAGGCTACGACGGCTTATATGCCGATGCGCTGGAATGGCTGCGTCAGGGCTGGGTTGACTACGTGCTGCCCCAGCTTTACTGGAGCTCCAACTTCCGGGTAGCTCAGTACCCCGTGCTGGTAGAGTGGTGGGCCCGCAATAGCAATGGCCGCCACCTCTACATTGGGCACGGCGCCTACCGCATGCTGGAAAACACCCGCGCCGATACCACCTGGCGCAACCCGCGCGAGCTACCCCGGCAGGTTCGCATCAACCGCACATTCCCCACTGAGGTAAGCGGCAGCGTGTTTTTCAGCTCGAAGTCATTGCTTTCTAACCCGCTGAACACCACCGATTCGTTGCGGCAGCACGAGTTTCGGTATCCGGCTTTGGTGCCCGCCATGCCTTGGCTGGATGCCGTGCCTCCCCGCCCCGCCCAAAATCTGACCGTGACCACTAAGGCCACCGCCAATACCCTGGCTTGGCAGCCCAGCCCAACTGCCTCCGATGGCGACGCGGCCACATATTACGCCCTCTACCGTTTCGCGGAGGAGCAGACGCCTACCCCCGACGACCCGCGCAACCTGCTGGTCATCGTGCGGCCCCAGGCCGGGCGCGGCCTTACCTACGTGGATACAACCGCCCTCCGGGGCCGCGGCTACGCCTATTTTCTCACTGCCTTCGACCGCCTGCACAATGAAAGCCGGCCGGTATCGGTTCGTACTACGGGGCGGACTGCTGAGGTAGTGGTTGCTCAAACCACGCCCGAGCCAGTTTCGGTTCCGGCTCCGGTGCCCGCGCCCAAGCCTGCTACTCCTCCCGCACCCGCTACCCCGCGCCCCCCTGCGCCACGCCCCACAGCCGGAACTGTGAGTACGCCCACCAAAATCAAAGTGAAAACTAAACCAAAGCGCCGCGGAGGCTTTTTCCGTCGGTTGTTTGGCGGACGATAAGACGCCAAACAGCCTCTTCTCCGCTGGTAAAAAGGTGACCCCACATGGGTCACCTTTTCTGCTAATAACGGAGCTGGCCGCCTAGCTGACTACAGTCGGCGAGCCACCCTGGCGTGGCTGAGCCTAGCGCACCACCTGCGTAAGTTCCTTTGCGCACGGCAGGTAGTTTTGAATGCTCAGAACAAAGCGGCAACTTCCGCATTCCCGCCGAGCTGCGCTCGTCGGCTGGCCATTGCCCACCCTTTGCCGTTGCCTTATGCAAACTGTTACTCAGGCCGCCGTGCACACTACCCATACTGTACCCTTGGTAAAGGCTTCCCAGCCGGGCCGCCTTGTGAGCCTCGATGTATTTCGGGGCATCACCGTCATGGCAATGATTTTGGTGAACAACCCCGGCGACTGGGGCCACATCTACGCACCGTTGGAGCACGCCCATTGGCACGGCTGCACCCCCACCGACCTCATCTTCCCGTTCTTTCTCTTTATTGTAGGCGTGAGCCTGGTGTACGCCCTAGACGGCGCCCGGCAGCAGCCCGCCACCCACGGCCGCACCATGCTGCGTATTCTGCGACGGGCGGCGGTGCTCTACGGCTTAGGGTTGTTTTCGGCGCTATTTCCCGCGTTTGATTTCAGCACCGTGCGCATTCCAGGTGTGCTGGCCCGCATTGCCGTTGTGTTTCTCGTGTGCGGGGTAGTATTTCTAAAAACCAACTGGCGCCAGCAAGCGGGGCTTCTCGCTTTTATTCTGGTGCTCTACAACGTGCTGCTGCAAGTAGTGCCCGTGCCGGGCTACGGCCCTGCCAACCTGGAGGCCACCACCAACCTGGGTGCTTGGCTCGACCGCACGGTATTAGGGGAAAATCACTTGTGGAAGCAAAGCCGCACCTGGGACCCCGAAGGAATCCTGGGTACGTTGCCGGCTGTGGGTACGGGGTTGCTAGGTATGCTTACGGCCCGGTGGCTGCGGCAGCGCACAGTGGAGCCCGCCACCAAAGTAGCGTGGCTGTTTGTGGCGGGAGGGGCTGCCGTGCTGCTGGGCCTCATTTGGAACGGCTGGTTTCCCATCAACAAAAGCCTCTGGACCAGTTCCTACGTGCTGTACGCGGGAGGGCTGGCCGCCGCGGCCCTGGCCGCCCTGTACTGGCTCTGCGATGTGCAGGGTTTGCGCGGGTGGATTAAGGCGCCGCTGGTGTACGGAGTAAATGCCATTACCGTGTTCTTTCTTTCCAGCCTTATTCCGCGCCTGCTTAATATGATAAAAGTAGGCGGCGCCGATGGCCAGCCCCAAGGCCTGCGCGACTGGCTGTACCACACGTTCTTCGTACCCTACTTCAGCCCGATCAATGCTTCCTTGGCTGGGGCCATAATATGCGTGCTGATTTGGTTAGGCGTGCTGTGGGTGATGTACAAAAAGCAGATTATCATCAAAGTGTGAGGGTATTGGCTACCGTGCTACTACCTCTTGCTCATCTGAAAGCTGTCCATTGAGTACCCTTTCTTCTGCCGCACCGCTCGGTGGTGCTACTCCTGTGTTGCCGGCCTGCCGGTTGGTGTCATTAGACGTGTTTCGGGGGCTCACGGTGCTGCTGATGCTCCTAGTAAACAACCCCGGCGACTACCACTTCTACTATACCCCGCTGGTGCATGCCCCGTGGCACGGCTGCCGCCCCGCCGACCTTATATTCCCCTCCTTTGTGTTTATCATGGGGGTGGCCTTGGTGTACGGATTGGGCAGCGTGCAGCCAGTACGGGCCCTGCACCGCACCACTTTGTGGCGCGTTGGGCGCCGTGCGGGGGTACTACTCCTGCTGGGGTTACTTATCGGCCTCATTCCGTATTTCTACTTCACCTCCTTTCGTATTCCGGGCGTGTTGCAACGCATTGCGCTGGTATATGCGGCGTGTTGCGTAGTATTCCTAAAAACCAACTGGCGCCAGCAAGCGGGGCTTCTCGCTTTTATCCTGGTGCTCTACAATGTGCTGCTGCAAGTAGTGCCCGTGCCGGGCTACGGGCCCGCCAACTTGGCGCCGGCTACCAACCTGGGCGCCTGGCTCGACCGGCTGCTATTTCACCAAGGCCATTTGTTTGTAGAGCAGGAAGGCTGGGACCCGGAAGGGCTGTTAGGCACGCTGCCAACCATTGCCACCGGTTTACTAGGTGTGCTTACGGGCCAGTGGCTGCGGCAGCCTGCCGTAGAGCCGACTACCAAAGTAGTGTGGCTGTTTGTGGCAGGTAGCGGGCTGGTAGTGGCTGGCTGCATTTGGAACGGCTGGTTTCCAATAAACAAACCACTCTGGACCAGTTCCTACGTGCTCTATGCCGGCGGCATTGATGTGCTACTAGTAGCCGCTCTGTACTTCCTCTGCGATGTGCAAGGGTGGCGCGGCGCCTGGACCCTGCCGCTACGCGTGTGCGGCAGCAATGCACTGCTCGTCTTTTTTCTGCCCGAAGCCCTGGAGCGTGTGCTGACCAAGCTGAAGCTACACCACGCCGACGGAACTACGTTTTACCTTCGCAACTGGCTATATCAGAACCTGTTTGCTCCGTACTTCCGCAGCCCCTACTATGCTTCCCTAGCCTATGCCATTGCCTACACGGCGCTTTGGGTTGCGCTACTATGGGTGTTGTACCGGCGGCGTCTGTTCTTCACGGCGTAGGGCCATGACAACGCGACCCCCAGAAATTGCCGTACTTAGGGTATGAAAAAACTGTGGATTCTGGCCGCAGCCCTGTTGCTGGCTGCCCCAATGGCAAGTGCGCAATCAACCACTGCTGCCCCGGCTGCAACGGCAACGCCCGTTTCGGCAAGCCACCGCAAAGCGGCGGAAGAACTGCTGGTCTTGACTGGCAGCGAAAAGAACATGACCGAAATGACCACTCGCATGCTCGACATGCAGATGGAGCAACGCCCCGAAATGAAGGCCGTGGAGCCCGAAATGCGCTCCTTCATGACCAAGTACATGAGTTGGCAGTCCATCAAGGACGACCTCGTGCAGCTCTACGCCCAGGAGTTTACCGAGAAGGAGCTAAAGGAGCTGAACAAGTTCTACCAGACGCCTACCGGCCGCAAAACCATCCAGAAAATGCCTCATTTGATGCAGGCAGGTATGGAAATCGGCCAGAAGCGTGTGCAGGAGCACTTGCCCGAGCTGCAAAAGGCCATTGCTGATAAGATGCAGTCGCAGCAGCCCGCCAAAACGGAGTAGCAGCAACTGTACCCTGGAAGATGATAAGAAAGGCCGGCCCACGGAAGCTCAGCTTCCGTGGGCCGGCCTTTCTCGTGGGGCAGAACTTACCACGTATACTCCGCAAAATCTTGGCGGAGCTTGGTTTTGAGAAGCTTGCCCGTAGCCGTGTGAGGTAGCTGATCTACGAACTCCACGGCTTCGGGTACCCACCAGCGGGCTACTTTGCCATCGTAGTAGGCCAGCAGTTCTTCCTTGCTGATGGTAGCATTGGGCTTGCGTACTACTACTAGCAGAGGCCGCTCGCTCCATTTGGGGTGGGGCACCCCAATAACGGCGGCCTCTGCAATGGCCGGGTGCCCAATGGCCAGATTTTCCAGTTCAATGCTCGAAATCCATTCCCCACCCGATTTAATAACGTCCTTGGAACGGTCGGTGATTTGCATGAAGCCGGCCGGGTCAATAGTAGCCACGTCGCCGGTGCGAAACCAGCCGCTGCTAGTAAGGCCGCCGGGCTGGTCGGCGCCAAAGTACTCCCGTACTACGAAGGGGCCGCGCACCAGCAGGTCGCCAAAAGCCACGCCATCGTGCGGTAGCGCGTTACCCGCATCGTCCACAATCTTCATGTCGATGCCGAAAATGCTGCGGCCTTGCTTGGTTTGGATGACAAACTGTTCGTCGGGGCTCAGGCTGAGCTGTTGGGACTTAAGG